>JBGSII010000390.1:0-8950 GCA_041742555.1 Ilumatobacteraceae bacterium | reverse complement strand
ATGTGCCTCGCAGACGGAGCAGCGGTCGAACTGCCGTTGGCGCGGGAGGACCACCGCCGTGCATGGAGCCACGTCGGCGGCCGAGCCCGACTCGTGCGCGTCGAGTACCCGGCGCGGATCGGCTACGGAACTGCACCGTTCACGGCCATCGGAGTCGGACTCCTCACCTGCTTTCTCGGGCTGCGCCTACGATCGTGGGCGAGCGCCGTGGCCCGCGGTGAGACCTTCGACTGGATCTACGAACAGTTCCCCGAACAGGACTGGCTCATCGCCGACATCGCGACCGCGCTGGTCGTTGTCGCGTACCTGCCGATTCTCGTCGGGCTCTGGCTGGCGCTCGCCGGCGCGTTCGACGGGTTCAACTCGGTCGAGCGGACCGGCGCCGTGATTCGCACCCGCCGACCCGCGGAGGTCTCCCCGTTGCCGCAGCGGCTCCAGCGCATGCTCGAGCGTGACCGCTATCGCGTCTACGTCGCCGTCGACGACGGAAGCTCGGACACGATCCGCGCCTGGAAGACCGGCGAGCGTCACGCGGTTCCCCAAGGGGCACGAGCGACGGTGGTCGCCAGCCCAGCGCTCGGTCATGTTCGCCGGGCGAGCCCGGTGGGACACGTGCTCGTCGAGTAGGTCGGCCAGCGGCTCAGCGACCCGCGCCGACGGTCCAGAACCCTGCCTTGAGGTAGCCGCCCTCCCGGAAGGTGACTGGATGATCGAGGTCGTGACCGCTGCGGGCGAGCTCGGTCAACGGTCGTCCAGCTGCCTGCGCAGCCTCGACGACGGCGGCAAAGAACTGCGCCGGCGCGACGCGGCTCGAGCACGATGCCTGCAGGAGCGTGCCGCCCGGGCGC
Source organism: Ilumatobacteraceae bacterium (assembly GCA_041742555.1). Taxonomy (GTDB): domain Bacteria; phylum Actinomycetota; class Acidimicrobiia; order Acidimicrobiales; family Ilumatobacteraceae; genus Sva-07. The sequence continues at coordinate 8,102 of JBGSII010000390.1, read as the reverse complement.
ACGAGGCGCACCGCGAGATGAGTGAGGCGCGTATACGCGCGCAGGGCGCCCTCCACGTTCACCTGGCGCTGGGCGAACGACGGAGGATCGACGATCACCAGGTCGTAGTCGGAGCCGGCGCGTGCGAGTCGAACCATCACCTCGAAGGCATCTCCGACCTCGGTGGTGAACGCACAGGCCCGGACGGCCTCGAGGCGCTCGTTGAGCGCCATGTTGTGCTCGGCAGCCGCGAGCGTGGGCGCAGACAGGTCCACCGTGTGGACCGATCGTGCTCCCCCCGCGGCGGCGTGCACGCTGAAGCCCCCGGTCGACGCGAACACGTCGAGCACGTCGCACCCCGACGACATCGAGCCGACGCTGATGCGGTTGGCGCGCTGGTCGAGGAAGTGTCCGGTCTTCTGGCCGGCGCGGACGTCGGCATCGAACTCGAGGCCTGCCTCGACGAAACGGACCGGTCCGTCCGGAACATGGCCTGCGATCACGTCTCCGTCGACGAGGCCGAAGGTCTCGCGTGCCTGGAGATTTCGAGCGAGGCGCAACACGACACCGGAGCAGCCGGTGAGGTCGAGCAGTGCGCTGACCACCGCAACCAAGTGGGGGAACCACGCCGCCGAGTACAGCTTGACGACGAGCACCTCGGCATACCGATCGACGACCAGGCCGGACACTGCGTCGTTCTCTCCGTTGAGCACGCGGTACGCAAGCCTGACGGCATCGGGTGCCGTCGTGAACGGCGCTCGCACTTCGAGCGCCGTACGAATCGTGGAGCGCCACCAATCAGCGTCGATCGGCGCGGGCGCACCAGCGTGGAGAATGCGGAACTGGATCGGTGAGTCGGGGTCGTAGAGCGCGATGGCCGCGAACTTGCGATCCTGGTCGAAGATCACCGCGAGGTCGCCGGCGGTCGCCTCGTGGCTGATCGAGGTCACCGACTCTTCGAAGACCCACGGATGGCCTGCGCGGATGTGTCGCAGCGCGTCCGGCGTCACGCGTACCGCAAGCCGCTTGTCGCCAGGGCGTGGGACGCGAAGAAGACGGCGGTGGAGCGCCGGACGATTCACGGGCGGAACGACGCGATGACGCCGACGTCGGGCCTGACATCACCGGCGTAGATCGATCGCCACGCCGCCTCCGGTCCGTCTGGGCCATGCCGCTCGTCGATGGTCATCCACGCTCGACTGGCATCGATAAACTCTTCGGTCGCCTCGATCGTGCGGCGCCGATACTCCGCAGCACCCCACAGCTCGACGAGGCGATCGAGTGCTGTCGGCGCGAAGAAGAACTGCGGAGGCGCGCCCGGAAGCGCACCGGCCGGCGTCGTCGGCACCGAGTCGTGGTGGCTTCGGCCGATCATCATCGAATATTTGATCCGATCGCCGAGGTGGTGATGGACCGCAGCGAGCACGTTCGGGTTGCCGGCCATGTCGATCAGCACACTGTCGACGAGCGCGATGCCGGAATCCACGAGGTCCTCGTAGGTGACGATCGAGTCGTAGCAGCCGAGCGAACGGGCGAAGTCGGCGTTGCGGGCCGACGTGAGCCCGACGACGGCGAGTCCATCGCGTCTGGCTGCTCGTTGGCTGAAGCCGATCGCCGTCTTCGAGGAGGCCGACAACACGATGGCCTGGGCAGCTCCGAAGTACGGTGCTGCGCCATCGGCCGTCGAACCCCCCGAATCGGCGAAGAACTCGTCGGCCAGAAAGCCGGTGAGCACCAGCACACGAAGCAACGCGTGGCGGTCTTCCCCGTCCGGGGAGTCGTCATGGAAGGGGTCGAGGTCGGTGCGTGTGTAGCTGCGGTAGATCGGCGCGTGCATCTGGCGGTGGGCGCCGTCGTCGCGGAAGCCGTCACCGGTCGCCGTGGCACGGACGTCGATCGTCTCCGCCATCGGGAACCACCCGTGGTACCTGCCTCCGACCGGGAGGTCCGGATTGCGCGACTCGACGATCTCCCCATAGCCGACCGCAGGGACTCTGCCCCATGTCGACGGATCCGATGACGGGAAGAAGTCCCAGTAGCCGAGAAGATCGCCGGCGCCGGCATAGCTCACGTTGTTCGCCGTGACGGCGAAGCGATCGATCCGCAGCCGAATCTGCCCCTCGGGGAGCTCGACGAGCGGTTCGTCGTGCACCTCGACCTCGCCGATGGCTGCTCGCCGGACTTCGAGGACCCGAGTGCCGGACCGGGTACTGCTGTCGTCGTGAGCCATACTCGTCAGCATGCCCGATCCCGGTTCAACTCTCGCACTCGGCACGCTGTTCGGCCTCGACGGGAAGGTGGCTGTCGTCACCGGCGGATCCCGCGGGATCGGGTTCATGATCGCATCGGGGCTCGTCGCCAACGGCGTGCGTGTCTACATCACAGCGCGCAAGGCCGAGCCGTGCGATGACGCTGCAGCCGAGCTGGCCCAGCACGGCGAGTGCATCTCGATCCCGGCCGACCTGTCCACCGAAACGGGCCTGGCCTCGTTCGTGGCAGCCCTCACCGAGCGCGAGTCAAAGATCGACATCCTGGTCAACAACGCTGGCGCAGCGTGGGGGGCACCGCTCGGCGAGTTCCCGGAGGTGGGTTTCGACAAGGTGCTCGACATCAACGTGAAGGCGCCATTCATGTTGACACAGGCGCTGCTCCCGCAACTGAAGGCCGCAGCGACCGCCGCCGATCCGGCCCGGGTCATCATGATCGGCTCGATCGACGGCATCCGCGTACCGGTCGGCGACAACTACTCGTACTCAGCGTCGAAGGCGGGCATCCACATGATGGCGCGTCACATGGCTGCCCGTCTCGTGAAGGACCACATCACGATCAACTCGATCGCACCGGGCCCGTTCGAATCGAAGATGATGGCGTACCGCCTCGATGACCCGAACAGCCGCGCGCTGGTCGAGGCGGGCGTGCCCCGCAAGCGCATCGGCACCCCCGAGGACATCGCCGGCACGGTGATCTTCCTCGCCAGCCGGGCCGGCGCTTTCACCACCGGGAGTGTGATCCCGGTCGACGGCGGCATCTCCACGCTGTGACCGACGCTCGATCCTGACGCTCCTGGGCGAGCGGGCGGGTTCAGTCAGCGCGGCTGGTCAACGCAAGACGGACCCCGAGCCCGACGATCGCGACCCCGCCTGCGGCACCGACGAACTCGAGTCGTTGCGGCGAACGGACGAACCAGGTGCGCGCCGTGCCGGCGGCGAGCCCCCACACGCTGTCGGATGCGAGGGCGATCACCGCGAAGATCACCCCGAGCGCCAACATCTGCACGCCGGCGGGGGCGCCTCCGGCCTGGACGAACTGGGGCAGGATCGCCGCGAAGAACACGATGGTCTTCGGATTCGCCACACCCACGACGAACCCGTCGACGAAGAGCGATCGATGGGTCGGTGCGGCCCCGACCCCGTCGACGACCGTCGACATGGCGGCGTTCGCGCGGCGGTGGACGATCGCCTGCACGCCGAGCCACACCAGGTAGACCGCGCCGATCAGCTTGATCGCCGTGAACCCGGCGACGGAACTTTCGACGATGGCGCCGAGCCCGAGTGCGACGAGCACCACCTGCACGTAGAAGCCGGCCGCATTGCCGGCGACGGTGAGCAGCGCCGCCCGGCGTCCGAGCGACAGCGCCCGACCGACCACGAACATCACGCTCGGCCCCGGGATGATGATGATCGCGAAGGACACCGCTGCGAACGCTGCCAGTGAACTGAGTGACGGCACCTGCTGATCTTGCCCCGTCCGCGGCAACCCCCGACAATCGGTTTGCCACCCTGCGATGAGCGAACGGTCCGCATACGGCACCTCTCGCTCATCGCACCGGTTCGAAACGTCCCTGCGATGAGCGAACGGTCCGCATACGGCACCTCTCGCTCATCGCTCGATGATGGTGGCCTCGAGACGGTCGATGATGGGGCGCACGATCATCGTGTAGGTGTCGGCGATCGCGGGTTCGCGGTTGGCCTTCTGGGCCTCGAGCCGCGCCGGATCCGTGACGACAGCCATGAATGCAGCCTTGCTGGGGAACGCGTTGAAGCGGACCTGGTCCCAACTGCGGCCGTCACCGAGAATCGTCCCCTCGGCCGCGAACCAGCCGGCAACACGCACGCCGTGTGGGCCGGCGGTCTCCGCCGCGGCACGGGAGTACGCGTCCATCTGCTCAGGGGTGACTGCAGCGTCTGCAGCGTCGTGGTACTTGAGCACGTGGATCACCATCACGGGACCGTCGTCCGGCGTCGGTGGGTGCGGCACATCGGCCCAGTCCGGTTGGGCGATGTCGGCGGGCCATGCGGGCACCTCGAACGGCTGGCAGCCGATGACGATCGTCTCGGCCATTCCCGCCTCCTTGTGGGCGTGCTGACGCTGGAAATCGGGCCGCGATTGCATCTCGATGAACGCTCGACGCGTCGGGTACTTCACCACGCCGATGCGGTCCCAGATCGGGGCATCGCCGAGCAGCTGCTGGTCGACCTCGCCGGCGAACGCGATCTCGGCGCCGACACCCGCCAACGACTCGCGCGGTGTGTAGAGGTCGTCGGCTTCGCGGCCGCTGATCGTCGACTCCCGTCCATCGGTGTAGTCCGCGACCTCGCGGTACTTCATCAGGTTGACCATCCACACCGGTCCGTCTTCCGCCGGCGGCGTCGTGGCCAGCCTCATGGCGTACTCCCGATCGACGGTTCCGTAGCGGGGCGATCGAGTGTCGTTCATGTCATGCTCCTTCGCGGTCGGTGAGGATCTGCATCATCTCGCGGGCGACCATCGGCCCGGCGTTCTGGTTCTGGCCGGTGACGAGGTTGTCGTCGACGACCCAATGGTTCGCGAGCGGATCACGACGAGCGTGAACGCTCTCGAAGATCGCCCCCGCAGCGCGGAGTTCGGACTCGGGGTGCTGCGGTGTCGACTCGATCTTCAACTCACGTACCTGCTTGTCGGTCACGGCCGAGACCCGCCGGCCCTCGACCAACGGACGCCCGTCTGGCGTGGTCGCCTTGAGCAGCCCGAGCGGCCCGTGGCACACACCGCCGATGATCTTGCCGAGCGCGTTCGCCTCGGTGATCTTTGCGCCGAGGGCATCCGAGGTGCCGAGATCGAACGCAGCTCCCCAGCCGCCGGCGAGGAACACGATGTCGTAGGAGGCGACGTCGACGTCTGCGATCGCCATCGAGTCGGACACCTTCGCCCGCAGTTCGTCGTCGGCGAGGAACCGGTCGTCGTCGGCGCAGCGGATCACGGGCTTGACGCTCTGCGGGTCGACAGGGATCACTCCCCCGTTCGGGCTGGCGAGGTCGACGAACATCCCAGCGTCGAGGAACGCGTAGTAGGGCACGGTCATCTCGCTCGCGAACACGCCGGTCGCGCGCCCGACATCGAGCACACCTCGATTGGTGCACACGATCAGCGCGCGTTTGCCGAGCAATTCGAATTCTCGGGCCGCCGGGTCTTTCGGGTGCAGCCCGAGCCGCTGCAAGCCCTTGCGGAGGAGTCGCGCCGGCGGCGGCACGCGCTTGGTCGCCGGCGAGGTCGGACGACGCCGTACGTAGGGCCATGGCACGTTGCGCTCCGGAACCGACCGAGCACGTTCCTGCTTCAGCACGGTGCGCAGGTGGTCGAACACCGCTCGATGTGCCTCGTCACCCCATCGGTTGACGCGCTCGACCGGATCGGCGGTGAGGTCGTACACCTCCCACTGGTCGGCGAGCGGCTCGGTTCGATACTCGTCGCCGCGCAGGCCGTTCGCTGCGAGATGTCGCACGCCTGGTTCGGTCCACGTCGCAGGATCGTCGAACGTGCGGACCAACTTCCACAGGTGCCCGGCTCCCCCGGGCGCGTCGGTCTCCTCGACACGCACGACGATTCCCTCGAAGTTCGCGCCGACATGTGCCGGCACCTTGATCCGCAGCGGTGCCGGGGGTTTGGTCGCTCGGCCGATGGCACGGGCAAACCCGGAAGCACCGGTATCGCCTTCGAGCATGTTGTCCCTGGTCATGACGTACACGGGACGATTGCGATCGGGTGCGATCGCGCCATCGACAATCGGCATGAGGTTGCGTCCTGGAAGCGGGTGCACCTCGCTGAAGTCGGCCTGGAGCAGCGTCGCGGTCGATGCCTCGTCGATCCCCGCCGCACCCAACAGTGTCGGGACGAGGTCGACGTGCGACGTCGGAGCATCGTCGATCACCCTGGGCTCGGTGGCTCGCGCACCGAGCCGCACGATCTCGAACGGCACTCTGGTCGCCTCGTCGTAGAGGTTGAACCACTTCTGGTGCAGTCCACCGTGGGCACCGAGCAACTCGCCGTGGTCGACGGTTCGAACGATCACGGCCTCGTCGAATGCCCCGGTCTCCTGGCCAGCGGTGATCGCTCGGCGTACCCGGTCGAGCGGGCCGTCGACCTCGGCGTGCAGGCGGTAGTACAGGTCGCGGTACTCCTGCGCGTGATCGCGATACGACTTGCCGACCAGCGCGACGGGTCCGTATCCGGTCGGGTACGACTCGCGATAGGCGATCTGCGCTGCCGGTTTCGTCGACAGATCCTCGTCGTCGGTGGGCGACGGCGGCACGGTCGGCGGGTCGAGCGGGCCCGACCCGACGGGCAGACCACGGCTGATCCACGCGGGGAACAACACGATGTCGTGCGGATTGACGAAGCTCGCCACCAGCAGGAATGGTCGAAGTGCATCGGTGTCGCCGGCGCGTCGGCGGGCGTACCGGTCCTCCAGCCACGCAACGACGCGGGCGGAGATCAGCGGGTCTCGCCGCAAGCCGGAGTTGGCGAGCGGCGCCCCGTGCGGTTCCGGCCCGACCCACCCGGAGAACCCGTACGGCCCGAGCGGATCGGCAGCGAGGTATCGCTGTACCGCCGCTGAGTCCACGTTGCCGTCGTCGTCGTTCGTGGCGATCACCGTCCCGTTGGGGTCGGTGAGATCGGCATGGCTGAGGTGCCATTTGCCGTCGTAGTGCGTGTCGTAGCCGGCGGCTCGGAACCAGTTCCCGAGCGTCGGCACCTCGCCCTCCGGAAGCCAACGGAGGCGGGAGTCATCGTGAAGCTTGCCGAGCCCATCGGTCTGCGTCACGCCGTGCAGGTCGGGATACTGCCCGGTGAACAGCGTCGGTCGACTCGGCACGCACGCCAGCGATCCGGTGTAGTGCCGCTCGAACGACACGCCATGATCGGCGAACCACTTCCGTCCCACGAGCGTCTCGTCGCGCCACGCCCGGAGTTCGTCGGACTCGTACGGCGGGATCGCGCGTTCCTGATCGGTCATGATCACGATCACATCGGGTCGTGGCTCGCTCATCGTTGGATTCCCTTCCTCGAACTGTTACACGGTGCCGGGTCAAACGTGACACTTTCAGCTGGTCGTCCACGCGCCGACGCTGCCAGGTGAGCGGCCAGGCCGTCGAGCATCACGTCGGACGCACGAGCCAGACGGCGACCGACGGTGTGGGCGAGGAGACGCTGCGGCGGCCTCGGACCACAATCGACATGTGTCGTCAGCGTGACGACGGTTCGATGCTCGTCCGATGGGTCCGCGCACAACCGCCACTCGTTCGCCGCTGTCCTCACCACGGGCGGCAGACCGCCCAGGTCGTAGGCCAGACGAGCCGGCGGCTGCCAGACGGTGATCGTCTCGACCAGCACGACCCGTCCTGCTTGGACCCGCCGGGCCCGACCGACCATCTCGGCGTCATCGGGTGCGTCGTCGAGCCAGCAGGTGTGGTCGGCGTTCTCCGCCCACACGGCAAGCCGATCGAAGTCCGCGAGCACGTCCCAGACGCTGGCGAAGTCAGCCGCGATGGCCCGGGTGCGTTCGACGGTGATCATGTCCGAGGTCGGCGATCTCGTGCGGCGGGCATCCAGTTGGGCCCGGCAGTCACGTCGATTCGTTCGACCAGGCGTCCACCGACCGGCTCGATCAGCTCGATGAAGCGCCTGGTCGAGCCCTCGCCGAGGTGCAGCCATGCGACTGCCGAGAGGTCGTCGAGGCGGTCCTCGAGATCCTGCCGATACGCGAGACCTGCCTCGTTGACGCTCCCGTCGGTGGCGAGGCCGCGAACCTCGAGCTCGGCGTAGCCCGCCTCGAGCGCAAGGTCATCGGCGCCGCGGCTGCGCGC
>JBGSII010000389.1:0-10792 GCA_041742555.1 Ilumatobacteraceae bacterium | reverse complement strand
GCGGGCCGCGACGGGGTCGATCGCATGGCGCCCGGCGGTGATCGGACGTCGCTGCGACTGTCGGCAGACGACGAGGCGCTGATCGCGTCGGCGGTCGCGGCGAACGACAACGTGGTGGTCGTCGTCGTGGGTGGTTCTGCTGTCGTGATGCCCTGGGCGGAGGCGGTGCCGGCCATCGTGATGACCTGGTATTCGGGTGTCGAAGGGGGAGCGGCTCTGGCCGACGTCCTGCTCGGCGAGGTCGAGCCCGCTGGCAGGCTTCCGTTCGCCGTGCCGACCGATCCGGCACACCTCGTCGACTTCGACCGAGACGCGACGGCGATCACGTACGGCCTCTTCCACGGCCAGTGGAAGCTCGACCGAGACGACCATGACGCGCACTTCCCGTTCGGCTGGGGGTTGGGGTGGGGGTCGGTGGACGTCGTCGGCGCTCGACTGGTCGATTCGAGCACTCTCGCCGTCACCCTTCGCAACCCCGAGGTGCGGCCGCTGCGGCCGGTGGTGTTCGTGCACGCTGGAATCGAACGCAGCGAGTGGGACCGTCCACACCGACGTCTCGTCGGCTTCTCCCGCGTCGACGTGGCTGCAGGCGTCACGGTCGATGTCGAGATCGAGATCGACTGGTCGATGCTCGACGTCCGTGTCGACGGCGACTGGGTCACCGAGCATGGCGAGTACGTGATCGAGGCCGGCCGGTACGCCGGTGACCACGAGGCCATCGTCGTGAGGGTCGAGCGATAGCCTCCACGCCCATGCGTAAGCCCGACGTGACCATTCCCGAGAGTGCGCCTCCCTCGACGCTCCTGATCGAGGACGAGGCGGTCGGCGACGGTGACGAAGCCGTCGCCGGCAAGGACGTCACCGTCCACTACGTCGGCGTCTCCTGGTCGACCGGCGAGCAATTCGACGCCTCGTGGGATCGGATGGAGCCGTTCCGATTCGGTCTCGGCCGCCGCCAGGTCATCCAGGGGTGGGACGACGGTGTGCAGGGCATGAAGGTCGGTGGTCGCCGCCGGCTGACCATCCCGCCGCACATGGGCTACGGCGCGGCCGGCGCCGGAGGCGTGATCGCCCCGAACGAGACGCTGGTCTTCGTGGTCGATCTGCTCGCTGTCGGCTGAACTGCACGAACCGGTCTGGGGGAGCCGACACCATGCAGCACGATCACCACCATCACGCCGATGGCCAGACGGTGGCGATCGACGCCTCCGACGATCCGGCGCCCCCTCGCCCGATCAAGCAGGAGCAGGAAGACGCGAGCATCGAGGTGGCCGAAGTTGCGCCGGGGGTCCTGCGGACCCAACTCCCGATCAGCATGCCGGGCCTCGGCCATGTCAACTGTTACCTGCTCGAGGACGAACGAGGGATCGCCGTCGTCGACCCGGGCCTGCCCGGCGACGAATCGTGGAACGATCTCGTCGATCGACTGGGCCGGGCCGGGTTCGCGGTCGACGACGTCCACACCGTCGTGGTCACCCACTCGCATCCCGACCACTTCGGCGGAGCGATGCGGCTGCACCACGAGGCGGGCGCCGACGTGGTCACCCACGAGTCGTTCCGCACGCTGTTCGACCTCGCCGAGGCCGACGACCATGAAGACTCCGAACGCCTCGACGTGAACTCGCCGGAGGATCGAGTCGCCGCGATGGAACGCTGGATGGCCACACCCTCGCCCTGGGGCGGGCGGCGCAGCGGTCCGTCGCCCGAGTTCCTCGAGCGGATCCGCACCAGCGGACAGGCGGCCGGCGCGTTCTTCGCGACGCCGCGTCCGACGATGCCGCTCGTCGACGGCCAGACGATCAAGCTCGCCCGACGGGAGTGGGTGGCGATGCACACGCCCGGCCACACCTACGACCACCTGTGCCTCTACGACCCGGAGTTCGGTGTGGTGCTCACCGGCGACCACGTGTTGCCGACGATCACACCGCACATCAGCGGATTGACCCCGAACAGCGACCCGTTGGCCCTCTTCTTCGACTCGCTGCGACGCATGGCCGACATCGCCGACGTCTCGGTCGCCCTGCCGGCGCACGGCCACCCGTTCACCGATCTCGGCGGTCGGGCCGAGCACATCATCGAGCACCACGAGGAACGACTCGACATCATCCGCGACGCGAGCCACGACCTGCCCGACGGCACCGTCGAGGACTTCATGCGGGTGCTGTTCAAGGAGCGATCGTGGGGCGAGATGGCCGAGAGCGAGACCTACGCGCACCTCGAGCACCTCCGCGAGCTCGGTGAGATGTCCCGTCATGTCGACCACGGCATGGCTCGCTATGGCGCGCTCGGATGATCGCGTCTCCAGGTTGAGAAAGCAGCAGGAGATGTCGTCGAGCGAACCCGGAGTCCTCCGACCCGTCAGCCAACGGCCGTCCTTGGGCCAGGTCATCGGACGCGGCGTCGCGACGATCCTCGTGATCACGGTCGCCCTCGTCGTGTCGGCAGCGCTGCTCGACCGCTTCTCGATCGACACGATCGGGCATGCGTTGTTGGCCGGTGCCGTGGTCGGCGTCGTCGACGCGCTCGTGTGGCCGGCGTTCGCGTTCCTGCTCGTCCCCCTGTCGGTGTACACGCTCGGCCTGGCGAACCTGGTGGTGAACGCGCTGGTCATCTGGGCGGTGCTCGACCAGCTTCCCGGTGTTCAACTCGACGGGTTCTGGACGGCGCTCGTCGTCGCGATCTTCACCACGGCGGTCGCGACGCTGCTGAGCAGCGCCCTGGCGCTCGACGACGACAGCTGGTATGACCAACGCACCGCGAGTCGCAGCCGACGTCGGCGTGGCACGACGGTCACGGACGTTCCCGGTGTCGTGTTCGTGCAGATCGACGGGCTGTCCGAGTACGCGCTGCAGTTCGCGCTGGCGTCTGGTGACGCGCCGACGCTGCATCGCTGGTTGAGCGATGGTGGTCATCGCCGGACCGGGTGGCGAACCGAGTGGTCGTCGCAGACCGGCGTGAGCCAGTGCGGGATCCTGCACGGTTCCACGGTCGACATGCCCGCCTTCCGGTGGGTCGTCAAGCCGACCGGTGAGTTGGTGGTCTCCAACCACCCCAAGTCGGCGCAGCTGATCGAGCGCCTGCACAGTGACGGCAACGGCCTGCTGGCGCACAACGGCTCGAGCTACGCGAATCTCTTCACCGGGGACGCCGAACGCGCCGTGTTGACGATGAGCGTGGCCGGTCGACGCAAGGAGAACAAGCTGGGCGCGGGGTACGCGCAGTACTTCTCGAGGCCGTCGAACGCCATTCGCACCTTGAACTCGACCATCGCCGAGGTGGCCCGCGAGCGTCGCGCGGCGCGAGACCAGATCCGTCGGGGCGTCGAACCGCGGGTGAGCAGGAACTGGACCTATGCCCTCCTGCGGGCCTTCACCACGATCATCAGCCGCGACGTGTGCGTCAACGGCGTGCTCAACGACATGGGCGAAGGGCGCGACTCGATCTACATCGACTTCCTCGGCTACGACGAGGTCTCGCACCACTCGGGGCCGCTGCGGGTGGACACGCTCCGCGTGCTTCGCGACATCGATCGCCAGATCGCGCGGTTCGAGCGGGCGATTCCCTTCGCTCCGAGGCCGTATCGGATCGTGGTGTTGTCCGACCACGGACAGACCCAGGGAGCGACGTTCGAGGGTCGCTATGGTGAGTCGCTCGCCGACGTGGTCGGACGGTTGTGTGGCGCGGTCATCGATGTCGACGACGACTCCGATGCCGGCCGCACGGAGTCGTCCGCATGGTTGCGCAGCGCACGCGACGACGACCACGAGCTGCAGCGGTCCGACTCCGAACCGATGGTCCTGGCCTCGGGAAACCTCGGTCTCGTGTACCTCCCGATCGGCGATCGGAGGCTGACCGCCGAGGAGATCGACGCCGCCTACCCGGAGCTCGTTCCCGGACTGGTCGCACATCCGGGTATCGGCTTCGTGGTCGTGCAGACCGCCACTGCGGGCCCGGTCGTCATCTCGTCGAGTGGTCGACGCGTGATCGATTCCGGTGAGGTCGAAGGCGATGACCCGCTCGCGCCGTTCGGGCCCGGTGCCGTGGAGATGGTCGCCCGGGCGGCCGCGTACAGCACCGCAGGCGACGTGATGGTCAACAGCATGTACGACCCCGAGCGTGACGAGGTCGCCGCCTTCGAACACCAGGTGAGTTCGCACGGCGGCCTCGGCGGTCCACAGACCCACCCGTTCGTGATCTTCCCGGCTGATCTGTCCGAGCCGGCGGCGCCGATCGAAGGCCCGGCTGCGCTGCACCGTGTCCTCAAGGGATGGCTGCAGGAACTGGGACAACCGGTGACGGTCCGTTCGTGACCGCGATCGGGCCGACGATCGGGAGCTGGGAGATCGCCAGCGACGTCTCGGAGTGGATCGAGATCATCGCCGTGGGCGTGATCTCGTTGACCGTGCTCGCGGCGCTCGTGGTGATGGTGCGCTGTCTCGTCGCCGAGCGTGATTCGGCGCGAGCAGCACAGGTGTTCAAGGACGCGTTCGCTCGGGGTGTGTTGTTGAGCCTCGACCTGCTGATCGCGGCGGACATCATCCGTACGGTGACCCTGGAGCCGACCCTCGAGAACGTCGCTGCGCTCGGCCTGCTCGTCATCGTGCGGACCTTCCTGTCGTGGGCGCTCATCCTCGAAGCGGAAGGTCGTTGGCCGTGGCAGCGCGTCGGCGAGGTGGACACGAGGGCCTGAGGTCGCCGACCCGACGCCCGGCCCGGGTCAGTTCCGTCGCCACCGGGCGCCGAGCAGGACCGGGAGGTGCTCGTGATCGCGCATCCCGCTCGAGGTGTCGACGGTGGAGCCGGTTGCGCCGACTTCGACCAGACGCTCGAGGCGCCAGCCGGCGCTCGCCGCGCTCGTGAGGAGAACGCCGAGCGGTCGATGCTGGAGCTCGACGGTCCGATCTCCGGCGGGGTGGGGGAGCGAGCCCCGTTGCAGGTAACGCCCCCACCTCCACAGCACTCGACCTGACGGATCGACGAGCGGCTCGGAGTCGGGGGCGGTGGCGACCGGGTGGTTCATCACCACCACGAGCACGCCGTCTCGTCGAACCGCACCGGCGACCTGTTCGAAGAACTGACGCTCGTCGGCGATCAGGTCCACGAGCCCGACGGCGACCGCCTGGTCGATGGTTCCCGGTCGCACCCACGACAGGTCCGGCAAGCGGGACCGGACGACGGGGGCGAGGTCTCGCGCTCGCACCAGCAGCGAGTGCGCGAGGTCGACGCCGATCGTGCGACCGCCGAGCAGCGGGAGGATCCGGCCGTCTCCGCAGCCGAGATCGAGCGTTCGATCAGCGGCGGGCTCGATGAGCGCGAGCACGATGGCGAGGGTCTCCTCGGAGTCGCCAGGGTCGCTGCCGAGCGTCGCGATCCACCAGTCGGCGATGTCGTCCCAGTCGTCGTCCGGCACTCAGTCGCTCGTCCCCGACGACGCGAGTTCGAACTCGTGTCCCCTCCTGCGCACCAGGAGCACGACGCTCACCACCGCGAGCCACAGCGGGAACACGTAGATCGTGGGTTCGATGAGGGTGACGTTGACCAGTTCGACGACGCCGAGGACATAGCTCAGCACGATCAACCACGGGGGCAGTGCGCGCGTCGCCCGTCCGAGCGATGCCGTCGAGAGGATCACGAGTGCCGTGAAGCGTGGAGCGAACACGGACAGCGCGATCGCAGCGAAGCTGCGGAACATCGAGGCCGCACCGGGGTCGACGATCTGGCCGCCGAGTTCGGTGACGATCGAGGGTGCGGCCAGCGCGGACGCACCGAGGATCATCATCGCCGCCAACAGGATCGATCCACCCAGGAACACCGTGCCGAACAACCGTGGCTCCCGGTCGCCCACGCGGGCGCGCACGACGCCGACGAACCAGAGGAACGCAATCGTCCCGATCACGATCACCTGGAGCAGGACGAGGGCATCTCGTCCCGCCCCGTCGTCGGAGTAGAACGCCACGATCTCGGCGTCCGTCGCGTCGACTCCGGGGGTTTGCAGCAGTCCGCGAAGGCCGATCGACCATCCGATCGCACACACGACCCCGGCGATCGCGGCGGCCTCGACGGAAGCGACCCGGGTTCTCCATCGACGGGATCCGACGAGTGGGTCGGCAGGCGGCTGCACCGACGACCACGGTACTCGCTCGGGCATACTGGAACGATGGATGACAGCGACATCGAAGAGGGCCACGTGTTCCGTCATCACGACGAGGTCGAGACTGCATCACCCGAGGAAGTCGACGCCTACGACCTCGATGCCGACGGAAAGATCTCGCTGACCGAGATGGGCCGAGCCCAGATCGGGATCGTCGACGCACGTCTCGAACAGATCGCCGAGCACGACGGCATCACCGGCAAGCTCGCGGAGGCAGCACACAAGGTGCTCGACGCGCTCGACAACGACGAGACCTGACCGCCGATCAGTTCGTGGTGATGCGCCGGACGGCCATGATCTTGCCGTTCGTGGGGAGCGCGGCGATGGTGACGGTTCGGCCGACGCCCACCGCATGGATCCACCGCCGAGAGTCGAGCGCGATGCCGACGTGGGTGATGAGTGCAGGATCGCCCACCGCCGAGGTGAAGACCAGGTCGCCGGCCGCGATCGGCGTGCTCCGCCAGTCGACCGGGGTGCCGAGGCGGGCGAGCGCCCGGCTCTGATGGGGGACGTTCACGCCGATCTTGCGGAATGCAGCCACGACGAGCCCGGAGCAGTCGAAGCTGTCCGGGCCGGCGCTGAAGAACCGGTAGGGCTTACCCACCTGAGCGGTCGCGTGTGCGAGCAGCCTCTGCGTCGAGGAACCCGGAGTCGACGGAACTGATGGCCGGTGGGGCGCAACGGCCGTCGCGGGGGTGGCGGTGCGCGTCGTCGTGACCGAGCCGCCCGAGCCAGCGCTGGTCGGTGTCGGTCGGGAGCCCGGCGGGATGCGCAGCACACGGCCAGGATGAATGACGCTCGTGACCCTCAGGTCGTTGGTCTTCAGCAGCGCGTCGAGACTCACCCCGTGACGCCAGGCGATTCCCGCCAGGGCGTCGCCTGTTCGGACGACGTAGTCCGTGCCGGTGGTCGCCGTCCGGGCCCTGGTGGTGGCGGCTCCGTTCGCAGTCGAGACGGTGGTGTGAGCCGGCGCGTTGGTCCCCCGTACGGTCGCTCCGGCCGGCAGGACGAGGGTCTGGCCGGGATGGATGACGCTCGCCGGCTTCAACGAATTCGCCCGCAGCAGCGCCGACAGCCGTACCCCGTAGCGCCAAGCGATGCCGGCGAGCGAGTCGCCCGAGCGCACCGTGATCGTGGTCTCGGCGGTCGTCGTGGTTCCCGGTGCCGCTGCCGCCACGTTGCCGAAGACCGGAACGAGGACGCAGAGCGACATGGTGGTGGCCAGGATGATTCGTGCGGTTCGATTCACGTCAGGACCATCGGCGCCATCGCCGCGGACCTTGACTGTTTCTTGACGGTGGGCAGAAGAAATCTCGACGATTGCGAGGGGAAGCTCAACGAGACTCGGCGGCGAAGCCCATCCACTCCTGGTCGGTCCAGGGGCTGCGCAGTTCGCTCGTGATGAAGTCGGATGTCCATCGAACCATGTCGATCCACGGCAGGTCGGCTGAAGCGACCTCGGTGAAGGCCATCCCGTCGAGCAGGAGCGCTGCATCGTCGATGCCGAGCGTCACCTCCAGCGCGTCGTCGGTCGAGTCCGCGTCGAGTCCGCCGACGTCGAAACCATCGGGCACGATGCCGAGGCGCACGTCGAGCTCGACGAGCCGCTCGATGCTCCAGTGCGTCGGGGCGCCGGACATCACCTGGTCGGACATGATCCCGATGATCTGCCCCAGTGCCATGCGGGCCTCGGGGCCGAGCGACAGAATCCGCGGGAGACGCACGGGCGAAGCCTGTCACCCACTGGCTCGCGGAGTGCGAGCGAGCTACTTCTTCTTGGCAGCCTTCTCGAGCCGTTTGGCCGTCTTGCCGATCGGTTCGAGGTGTCGGTGATCGAGGTCACCGATCTCGGCGCCGTTGTCGAAGAGCACGCGGTATCGCTGCCAGTTGAAGCCGTTGGCGAGGATGACCTTGCCCTCGGTCCCGACCGGCACGCCGTGGATCTCGACCGTCGTTCGAACCTTGTCGTTCATCCGCAGGTCGATCTGATTCGCGTGCGGGGTGGCGAGGGCGTGCGGCTTCCAGTGCTCCATCGCTGTCATTCTGCCCGGTCGAGAGGACAACGCGCGACTCCGTGGAACACAGCGGTGCGCCCTCGTTCCGAATCCGAGGCCCACCGGTACACTCGCCCATCTGTGAAGAGTTCCGTGGAGACCCTCGAGGGCAACAAAGTCAAGCTGTACGTCGAAGTCGAAGAGGCCGAGTTCGATCGTGACATCGACCGTGCCTTCAAGTTGATCGCCAAAGAGGTCAACCTGCCGGGCTTCCGCGCCGGCAAGGCGCCTCGCAAGGTGCTCGAGGCCCGTATCGGCATCGGTGCCGCTCGCGAGCAAGCGCTGCGAGACGCGGTGCCGCAGTACCTTGCCAAGGCCGTGCGCGAGCACCAGGTCGACCTGATCGCCACCCCCGAAGTCGAGATCACCGACGGCACCGAGTCGGGTCCGGTCGAGTTCGATGCCACGTGTGAGGTGCGCCCGACGGTCACTCTCGAGGGCTACGCCGACCTGCGCGTCGAACTGCCGGCGCTCGAGGTCACCGACGAGGATCTGACGGCCATCCACGAGGGCGAACTCAAGCGGACTGCGACCCTGGCCGACGCCGATCGTCCGTCCGAGCACGGCGACTACCTCACGATGGACCTTGCCGCCACGCGTGACGGCGAGGAACTCTCGGGGCTCAACACAGAGGACTGGGGCTACGAACTCGGCCAGGGATGGGTCACCGACGACTTCGACGAGCATCTCACCGGTGTCTCGGCCGGCGACGAGATCACCTTCACCTCCACGCCCAAGGGTCTCGACGAGCCTGCCGATTTCGTCGTCAAGGTCACCGCTGTCCAGGTGTCGGTGGTGCCCGAACTCACCGACGACTGGGTGGCCGACAACATCGGCGAGTTCGACACCGTCGAGGAGTGGAACGCATCGTTGCGGGAGTCGCAGTCCGAACGAAAGCTCAACGAGGCTCGCCAGAGCGTCGTCAGGGCGATGAACGCCTCGCTCGCCGCGTTGGTCACCGACGAGGTACCCGATGCGATGGTCGATGCCGATCTCAACCAGCGAGTGCAGGGCATCGTCCAGCAGTTCCAGGCCCAGGGCATCGATCTCGGGCAGTGGCTCGCTGCGACCGGGCAGTCGCCCGACGAGTTCATCGAGTCGATGCGCGGCGCGTCGGTCGAGGCCGTCAAGGTCGACCTCGCGTTGCGCGCCGTCGCCGAGGCCGAAGCTCTCGAGGTCGAACCTCACGATTTCGAGGCCGAGTACGCGCGCATGGCGATGCAGTACGGCCAACGGGCCAAGGACATTCGCAAGGCCTACGAGGACAACGAGGCCGTACCCGAACTGGCCGCACAGATCCGCAAGTCCAAGGCGTTCGACTGGTTGCTGCACAACATCGACTTCGTCGACCCCGCCGGTGGAGCGATCGATCGCGACACGCTGCTCGGCCACAGTCACGACGACGACGATCACGATGGCCACGAACATGGCGGAACCGACGTGACGTCCGCGGCGGCGGCCGTGATCGCCGCGACTGACGCCGCGGCAGCAGCGACCGACGCCGAAGCATCCACCAACGACGACAACGACAGCGAAGAGGAGACGTCATGAATCTCGATGCGGTGAACTACCTCGTGCCGAACGTCGTCGAACAGACGAGTCGCGGCGAGCGTGCCTACGACCTCTACAGCCGGATGCTGAAGGACAACATCATCTTCCTGCAGACACCCGTCGACGACCAGATCGCCAGCCTGCTGTGCGCCCAGTTGATCCACCTCGAGTCGGAGAACCCCGACAAGGACATCAACATCTACATCAACAGCCCCGGCGGCGACATCACCGCGCTGTTCGCGATCTACGACACGATGCAGTTCGTCAAGAACGACATCGCGACGATCTGTCTCGGCCAGGCAGCGTCGGCCGCCGCAGTCCTGCTCGCGGCCGGGACGAAGGGAAAGCGGCTCGCGTTGCCGCACAGCCGGGTGCTGCTGCACCAGCCGAGTGGTCAGGTCGGCTACGGCCAGGTGACCGATCTCGAGCTGGCGGCCAAGGAGATCATGCGGATGCGTGAACTCCTCGACGGCATCTTGTCGTTCCACACCGGCCAGCCGATCGAGCGAATTCACGCTGACACCGACCGTGACTTCGTCATGGAGGCGGACGAGGCCCTCGACTATGGCATCATCGATCGGGTGATCTCGTCGCGCGAGGCGGTGGACCGCACCGGTCCCATCCGCTGAGCGGGCGGGGTCTGTCCGATTCGTCGGGCGGGTCCACGATTCGTGCCAGTGGACGCGCCAGACTGTCGGGCTCCGATGTCCGACTTGATACGGTCGGCTCGGGAACACACTGCGCAGCAACGATTCGAAGGGGAACCGACAAGTGGCGAAATTCGGCGACACCGGCGAATTGTTGAAATGCTCGTTCTGCGGCAAGTCGCAGAAGCAGGTCAAGAAGTTGATCGCGGGGCCGGGGGTGTACATCTGTGATGAGTGCATCGATCTGTGCAACGAGATCATCGAGGAGGAGCTGACCGAAACGACCGACGTCCACTTCGATTCTCTTCCGAACCCTCGCGAGGTGCGCGCCTTCCTCGACGACTATGTCGTCGGCCAGGAGGAGGCCAAGAAGATCCTGTCGGTCGCGG
>JBGSII010000388.1:0-4749 GCA_041742555.1 Ilumatobacteraceae bacterium | reverse complement strand
AACGCATCGCGCGCCGCGCGTGCAGCGGCTCGGGCGATCTCGCGGTCCGCGGCACCGCCGACGAGCGCGATCTCGTCGGACACCGAGATCCCGGCGGCGAGATCGGCGAGGAACGTCCACAGCCGACCAGCAGCGACGTGAGCGCCGACCGGGAGTGAGCATCCACTGCCCAGTTCGGCCAGGAACGCTCGCTCGACCTCGACGCAGTGGCGAGTGACGAGGTGGTCGATCACCGCCAGGGCCTCGAGGGTCGGGGCATCATCGGCTCGACACTCCACCGCGACACAGCCCTGACCGACCGCCGGGACGAACTCGTCGACAGCGAGCGGCTCGGCGATCCGGTCGGCGAGTTGCAGGATGTCGAGCGCAGCGACAGCCATCACGATGGCGCCACCGGCGGGGATCTTCGACAGGCGGCTGTCGATGTTGCCGCGCAGTTCGGCGAAGTGGAGATCGGGCCGGACCCGGCGCAGCTGCGCGCGACGACGGACCGAGCCGGTTGCGACCGTGCTCCCCTCGGCGAGTGCAGCGAGGCTCGCGCCGACGAGTGCGTCACGAGGGTCGCGACGTTCGCAGAAGGCTGCGAGCGCCAGCCCCGCAGCCGGCGCCGACGGAAGGTCCTTCGCCGAATGGACTGCCAGGTCGGCGCGCCCGTCGAGCACCGCTCGTTGCACCTCCTTGACGAAGACCCCTTGGCCACCGATCTGATGGAGCGGGACGTCGAGGCGCACGTCCCCGGTCGTCTCGATCCTGACCAGCTCGACCGCTCGACCGGTGGCATCCGTGAGCGCGCGGGCAACTGCTCCCGACTGTCCGAGGGCCTGGCGAGAACCACGGGTCGCGAGTCGCAGTGGCGACTGCTCGCTCACCGTCCGGTCACCCGAGATCGAAGAGGTCGCGCATCGCTGCGGCGTTGCGCTCGCCCTGCGGCGTGCCGGCCTGACCCTTGAGCCGCACCGAGGGCTCGTGCAACAGCTTGGCGATGATCGATCTGGTGAGCGCATCGATCGCTGCGGTCTGGTTCTGGTCGAGGTCGGCGAAGCGCGAAGCGAAACGCTCGAGCTCGGCGAGTCGCACCCGCTCCGCAGCCCCGTGCATCGATGCAACCAACGGCGCGGCCTGCCGAGCGGTCGACTCGAGCAGGAACTGTTCGACCTCCTCGGCAACGATCTCGTGCACTCGCTCGGCCTCGGCAGCGCGATGCGACAGACCACGATCGGCCCAGTCGCGAAGGTCGTCGAGGTCGGCCAGGCTCACCCCGGCGAGCTCCGCGACCGTTGGGTCGACGTTGCGCGGCACCCCGATGTCGACGATGTGGAGGGGACGCGAGGTCGGTCGGGCTGCTCGCGCGTCGGCCACCATCGACCGGGTGAGCACCGCCTCGCCTGCTCCCGTGCCGACGATGATCACGTCCGAGGCTGCGAGGGCCTCGGCCAGACGGTCGAAACCCACGGACACGCCGTCGACGCGCTCGGCCAGGGCCTGCCCTCGAGCCGGTGTGCGATTGGCGACGAGGATCTCGGCACCGCCCGCACGACGCAGTGCGACTGCGACTCCCTCACCCATCGATCCGGCCCCGATGACCAGCACCCGTCGCCCGGCGAGTTCACCGATGACGTCGGAGATCATCTCGACTGCGGCATGGCTGATCGACGCGGTCCCCCGGGCGATTCCGGTTTCGGTCCGGGCGCGCTTGCCCGTGGCGAGCGCGCTGCGGAACAAGTGGTTGAGCGTCGAACGCGACGCGCCTTCGTGTTGCGCGACGTCCCACGCCGTGCGCACCTGCCCGAGGATCTCGCTCTCGCCGAGCACCGCCGAGTCGAGGCCTGCGGCGACCTCGAACAAGTGAGTCACTGCGGCCGAATCGTGCTGGCTGTAGAGGTGCGGGGTCAGTTCGTCGATTGCGAGATCACCCAGCTCGCACAGGAGGTCGCGGACGTCACCGTAGGCACCGTGGAACAGCTCCGCCACGACGTAGACCTCGGTCCGGTTGCACGTGGAGAGGATCACCGCTTCGCGAACGTTGTCACGCTGCGCCAGCCCGGCGACGGCCTTGGCGAGGTGCTCGGGGGAGATCGTGACGCGCTCCAGCAGGGCCAGTGGACCACTGCGGTGGTTGACGCCGACGACGAGAATGGACATTCGAACCCAGCCTACGCCGTTGCCCCGCGCCGTGGCTCGCCCGGGACCGCACGAAGTCCGGCGGCCGGAGCGGCGGTGGCCCGACGCTGCTCGTAGTAGCTGAGGATCTGCAGCTCGACCGCGAGGTCGACCTTGCGCACGCTGACACCGTGCGGCACCCCGATCACGCACGGGGCGAAATTGAGCAGGCTGGTGACGCCTGCAGCGACGAGCGCGTCCGCAGCCTGCTGGGCGTCGTTGCCGGGTGTGGCGATCACCCCGATGGAGATGTTGCGGGACTGCACGACCTGTGCCAGTTCGTCGAAGTGACGGACCCGCACCCCGCCGACCACCGAGCCGACCTTCGAGTCGTCGACGTCCACGATGCCGCCCACCGGGAAGCCGCGATCTCCGAACCCGTTGTAGCCGGCCAAGGCCTGGCCGAGGTTGCCGGCACCGACGATGATGACCGGCCAGTCGTGGGTCAAGCCGAGTTCGCGACGGATCTGATACACGAGGAACTCGACGTCGTATCCGACCCCGCGAGTTCCGTAACTGCCGAGATAGCTCAGATCCTTGCGAACCTTCGCCGCATTCAGACCTGCGAAGTCGGCGAGTTCCTCTGACGAGATGTTCGTGACGTTCGCCTCGAACTGCTCGGAGAGTATCCGGAGGTACACCGGAAGACGGGCGACGGTCGCTTCAGGAATGCGGCGTCGTGTGCGTTGCCCGGCCATGGTCCGACCACGTTAGGGCGCTCGTGCACGTTTTCACAAAGCGCCGACACGGAGCGCGTCGTCGAGGTTTCGCCGCACCAGCTTTCCCGAGGTGTTCCGAGGCAACGCATCGACGAAGATCACCTTGCTCGGGCACTTGTACCGGGCGAGATGGTCGAGGGAGTACTCGATCAGGGTCTCCTCGTCGACGTCCGAGCCCGGCTCGGTGACCACGTAGGCCTTGACCGCTTCGCCCGTGTGGGGGTGAGCGACGCCCACGACGGCGGCCTCGACCACGCCCGGGTGGGTGGCGAGCATCTCTTCGACCTCGGCCGGGAACACGTTGAACCCCGACACGATGATCAGATCCTTCGATCGATCGACGAGGTAGAGGTAGCCGTCGTCGTCGGTGGTGGCCATGTCACCGGTGTGCAACCAACCGTCGGCATCGAGGACGTCCGCGGTCGCGGCCGGGTCGCCGTAGTAGCCGGCGAACACGTTGTCGCCGCGGACCAGGACCTCGCCGACATCGCCCACCAGGGCCTCACCGTTGATGTTGACCAGGCGGATCTCGACACCCGCGAGCGCCCGGCCGACCGACCCGAACCGCGGGGTGACACCGGTGGAGGTGGTGACGATCGGTGAAGCCTCGGTGAGTCCGTAGCCCTCTCGGATCTCGATGCCGAAGCGCTCGAGCATGGTGCGAGCCACGCTGATCGGCAGGCGCGACGCCCCGGACAGCGCGAGCCGTACCGTCGAGAACGTGTCGGCGTCGAGTTCGTCGAAGTGGGCGAACGCTCCCCACATCGCCGGCGCACCCGGGATGACCGTGATCCCACGATCGCGAATCGACTGGACGGCGGTCGCTGGATCGAAGCGTTGGACGAGCACGATCGATGCCCCGACACACAACCCGAGGCCGATCACGACGTTGAGACCGAAGATGTGGAACAGCGGCAACACTCCGTAGATGACGTCGTCGGCGCTGATGTGACCCTGCGCCGACCGACTCTGATCGAGGTTGGCGAGCAGGTTGCGATGGGTGAGCATCGCTGCTCTGGGCGAGCCTGCCGTTCCGCTGGTGAACATGAGGGCGGCGAGCTGCGAATCCTCGACGTCGACCGCCTCGACGGGCGCCGCAGCGAGCAGATCGTCGAAGGCGATGGCGCCGCTCGCGCCGGCCGAGTCGGTCAGCACCTCGAACTCGACCGAGCCAACCGCGGCACGGTCGACCTGCGACCAGTTGGCCGCGCCGGTCTTGTCGACGACAACGGCGCGAGCGCCGACGACCGTCAGCTCCGACTGGAGTTCGGGTCCGGGACTGGCCGGGTTCAGCGGGACAGCGACGGCTCCGAGACCAATGGTCGCGAGATAGGCGATCACGAAGTGCGGCGAGTTGCCGACGATGATCGCCACACGATCGTCGGCGCCGATCCCGTTGGCAACGAGTCCGCCGCGGAAGGCGGCGACCTGCTGACGGAGTTCACCGTAGGTCGTGACTCGGTTGCGCCAGATGAGCGCAGCGGAGTCTGCATCGTGGTCGTCGATGATGTGCGCGAGATTCACGAGTCCCCCTGCGCAGCCCTCTGCCGCGCTCGTGAAATGGTACCCGCCCGGCAGCGTCACCAGCGACCGGTCAGAGCCTGACGAGCGAGATCACCCCGGCGACGAGGATGACCAGCAGCAGCAGTCCGAGCGTCAGGGTGGTGGCAGGGCGCATGCATCGAGGTTACCCGGGCCCCAACGTGCCGTTCAGGGCTGTCGGCGCAACTGGACCGGCTGGGTGACGCCGGCGTCGTCCGAGGCGGTGATCGTGACCTGGTCGCCCACGTCGACACCGAGCTCTTCGGCCGCCGAGCGTTGGTCCATCGACAGCGCCAGCAACCCGGACGAGTCGAGCACGAGCCCGACC
>JBGSII010000387.1:0-2050 GCA_041742555.1 Ilumatobacteraceae bacterium | reverse complement strand
GCCACGCAGGCCCCACCGTCGTGGCGACCCGCCGACGGCCTCGACGCCCAGTGGGGCGGTGGTGCGCTCTTCGATCTCGGCGTCCATCCGGTCGGCCTCACGTTGCGAACCGCGGCCGAGTCCGGTGCCGGCCGGCCGATCTCGCTCAGCGCGATCGTCATCGACGCGGGAACTCGACACGAGCAGGGCACGATCAAGCTCCGGTTCGAATCGGGTCTCGTCGCGACGGTCACGGCTCGCTGGCAGCCGGGGTCCACCCCTGACTGGGACCTCCAAGCCTCGAGCGCGGGCGCGGTGCTTCGCGCCGAGCTCTCTCCCTCACCCACGCTCGAGCACAACGGCGACCCGGTCACCATCGGCTCGCCGGTCCGTGCCGGCGGGCCGTCGCTCGTCGAGGACTACGGCTACGCGCCGCAGCTCAAGCGGTTCTGGACCAACATCCGTACCGGGCGGCCGGTCCCGGCCACATCACGGCTGGGCCGACAGGTGCTCGACGTCATCTGCGCGGCGCACTGGTCGGCCGGCCGCGGAGCGATCGACGTCGCCCTGCCGTTCACCGGCCCGAGGGATCGGACCCCTGCCGAACTCCTCGACATGTGAGACACCAATCGTTACATGTCAGGTCTTGGAGAGGTCGCGGCCCTTCTCGATCACGACGACGCCTTCATCGCTCACGGTGAACCGCTCACGGTCGGCGTCGAGTTCGAGGCCGATGCGCGCCCAGTCCGGCACGACGACGTTCTTGTCGACGATGCACCGGTGCAGCCGGACGCCGGCGCCGATGCGAACATCGGGAAAGATGATCGAGTCGGTGACGTGAGCGTCGTGGTCGATGTACGAGCCAGGGCCGACGATCGATCGCTCGACGTGCGAGCCCGAGATGATCGAACCCTGGCACAACAAGCTGCCGTCGACGAACGACGGCTCACCACCACGACCGCGTGACACCTTGGCGGGCGGCAACGCTCGCCGCGACGTGAACACGGGCCATCGTTCGTTGTAGAGGTTGAAGATCGGGACCGGCGCGATCAGATCCATGTTCGCGTGGAAGAACGAATCGAGCGTGCCGACGTCCCGCCAGTATCCCTTCTCGCGATCGTCCTGGCCCGGAACGACGTTCTTCGAGAAGTCGTACACGCGGGCCACACCGGCC
The DNA here is from genome assembly GCA_041742555.1 of Ilumatobacteraceae bacterium. Classification (GTDB taxonomy): domain Bacteria; phylum Actinomycetota; class Acidimicrobiia; order Acidimicrobiales; family Ilumatobacteraceae; genus Sva-07. The sequence continues at coordinate 897 of JBGSII010000387.1, read as the reverse complement.
TCGGTGAGTGCCGGGATCACGTGACTGCCGAGATCGGTGTACTGATTCTCCCGCGGCGTGACGACATCGATCAGCGTCTTGGTGTCGAACACGTAGTTGCCCATGCTGGCGAGACACATCTGGTCGTTGCCAGGCATCGTCGGCGGATCGGCGACCTTCTCGTGGAACGCGATGATCGTGCCCTCGCCGTCGACCTCGATCACTCCGAACTCGGTCGCTTCGTGTTTCGGCACCGGGATGGCGGCGACGGTGACGCCGGCGCCGGACTCGCGATGCTCCTCGACCATCTGGCGCGGATCCATCCGGTAGATGTGATCGGCGCCGAAGACGGCGACGATGTCAGGCGACTCGTCGGAGATCAGGTTGAGATTCTGGTAGATCGCGTCGGCGGACCCCTGGAACCAGTAGGGGCCGCGACGCATCTGCGCGGGAACCGGCGTCACGTAGTTGTCGAGCATGGCCGAGAACCGCCACGTCTGGGAGATGTGGCGGTCGAGGCTGTGGCTCTTGTACTGCGTGAGCACGACGATCTTCAGATACCCGGCGTTCGCGAAGTTCGACAGCGCGAAGTCGATCAAGCGGTAGGTGCCGGCGAACGGGACCGCCGGCTTGGCTCGATCGTTCGTCAGTGGCTGCAGGCGCTTGCCCTCGCCTCCGGCCAACACGATCACGAGCACCTTCGGTTCGATGGCCATCGACCTCAACCGTACACACGTGTCGTCGTCAGCGACGTGACAGATCGGCCGGTTTCCCTGCGTTCACCGCCAGTTCACCGTAGAGCGCCACGTACTGCTGGGCGGGCCCGCGCCACGACCAGTCGATACCCATGATCCGCCGCTGGATCGCGGTGCGACGGCGGCGATCGCGCACGCGGCGCTCGGCCCGGAACAGCGCCGC
>JBGSII010000386.1:0-5800 GCA_041742555.1 Ilumatobacteraceae bacterium | reverse complement strand
TGTGGGCGAGCGCGTGCAGTTGGTGCCCCATCGATCGGCCGACGATCGCAACGAGTGCGTCGGGAGGCATCGCTGCGACGTCTCCGACCGTGCGCAGGCCGCGATCGTGCAACTTGGTGGCCGTGACCGCCCCGACGCCCCACAACCGCTGTAGCGGCAGTGGGCGGAGGAAGTCCAGCTCGCCATCGGGTTCCACCACCAACAGCCCGTCGGGCTTGGAGACGGCGCTAGCGACCTTGGCGAGGAACTTCGTGCGTGCCACTCCGACGCTGAGCGGCAGCCCGATCTCGTCGGCCACGCGGCTGCGCAGGCGGCTGGCGATATCGGTCGGTGAGCCGGAGAGTCGCCAGAGACCGGCGACGTCGATGAACGCCTCGTCGATCGACATCGGTTCGACAACCGGCGATGTGTCGCGAAAGATCTCGAAGACAGCCCTGCTGGCCTCGGCGTAGGCGTGGAACCGCGGGGGTACCTCGATGAGATTGGGGCAGGCGCGCCGAGCAGCGCTCCCGGACATCGCCGTGCGGACGCCGAACGCCTTTGCCTCGTAGCTGGCCGCGAGCACGACTCCGCCGCCGACGACGATCGGTTTGTCCCGCAGCGCGGGATCATCCCGTTGCTCGACCGACGCGTAGAACGAGTCGAGATCGGCATGCAAGATCGTTGCGGAAGGTCTCTCGATGGACACGAACATATGTTCGCGCAGCGGCGTGCGAGCCGCAACCGTGCAACCGGTCGATCTGAACTGTCACGTTTGACCCGGCACGGTGTGACAGTTCAGGGTGGGCGGTGTGCGAACCAGTCGCCTGAGGGGATCGGGGTCAGGGTGAAGCCCTCGCCGCCGGCGTAGGCCCAGGCATCCACGCCGCGGGCGGTTCGCACCACCACCCGCGAGTAGTCGCCGTCGACGATTCCCTCCACCTCGTCCAGCACCCGCAGCGCCTGCTCGGCGGACGCTGCGAGCAGCGCGAACGTGTGGCCGTGGATCGTGCCGCGATCGTTGAACACCGCTGCCGGGTAGTCGTGGCCCGTGTCGAACAGCTCGCCACCGGTCGTGTCCGGCCAACCCTCGTCGACGACGAATGGGCGGAGGAAGTGCCAACGCACATCGCCCGGCCGCAGCGTGCCGTACACGAAGACGTGGCGGGTCACGCCGCTGACTTGCGCCGTCCGCGTGCTCCCCAGACCGTGCCGGTGAGCATCAACGCGACGCTGACGATCAGGATCGCCGTCGCGAGCACGTTCACCTCGGGCGGGAACTTCACACGGAAGCTGCCGTTGATGTACAGCGGGAACGTCACCAGCGAACCGGCGTTGAACAGCGTGATGATGAAGTCGTCGAGCGACAACGCGAACGACAAGAGCGCTGCCGCGAGGATTCCCGGGAGGATCAAAGGGAACGTCACCTTCCAGAACGTGCGCAGCGGCGACGCCCCGAGGTCCTGCGCCGCCTGTTCGAGCGTCCAGTCGAACCCGCGGACGCGAGCGCGTACCGTCAACGCGACGAAGCTCACCTGGAACATGATGTGGGCGATCACCACCGTGGTGAACCCGCGGGTGACGTCCCAATCCAGGAACAGCGTCGCGAGCGAGGAACCCAGGACGATCTCGGGGGTCGTGAGCGGAAGCACCAGGAAGAAGTTCAGCCCGCCACTCCCGCGGAAGCGGTATCTGGCGAGGGCCACGGCGATCAGTGAGCCGAGGATCGTCGCGATCACCGTCGAGATCGCGGCGATCTTCAGGCTCTCGACGAAGGCGTTGGTCAGTGCCTCGTCCGCGAACGGGTCCGCCCAGTTGTCGAGCGTGAACTGCTGCCACGTGACGTTGTAATTGCCCTTCGGCTGGTTGAACGAGAAGGCGACGATCCAGATGATCGGCACGAACAGATACAGCAGTGCCAGGCCGGCATACGCGTTGAGCGCGAACCGAGCGATGTTGCCTCCACGCGACGACGGCGCGCTCACGCCGACGCCCTCATGCCAGGTCCTCGGTGCCGAAGAACCGGCTGTAGATGATCACGAAGACGGTGATGATGAACATCAGCACGAACGACATCGCCGACGCCAGCGGGACGTTGTTCTGGACCAGGAACTGGTCCTGGATCGAGTTGCCGATCATCGTCGTGTTCGGACTGCCGAGATACAGCGAGTTGACGAAGTCGCCGGCCGCGGGAATGAACGTCAGCAGCGTCCCGGCGAACACACCGGGGAGCGACAACGGCAGCACCACTTTGCGGAACGCCGACGTCGACGTCGAGTACAGATCCTTGGCCGCGTCGACGAGGCGTACGTCGACCTTCTCGAGGCTCACGTAGATCGGCAGGATCATGAACGGGAGGAAGTTGTAGGTGAGGCCGAAGATCACCGCAGCGGGCGTGTTGATCAGGCGCCCGTCCTCCATGATGTTCGCTGCCTCGAAGAACCACGTGAGCCCCACCGCATCGATGACTCCCGTCGCGATGCCCTCGTCGGACAGGATGCTGCGCCACGCGATCGTGCGGATCAGGTACGACGTGAAGAACGGGACGACCACGAGCCCCAGCATGAGCGTGCGGTACTTGCCGCCACGGAACGCGATCACGTACGCGAGCGGGTAGCCGATGGCGATCGTCAGGATCGTCGCGAGTCCGGCGTACACGAACGCCCGCTGGAACTGAGGTCCGAAGTCCGTGAACGCCGTGACGTAGTTGTCGAAGTTCCAGTCGAACTCTGCCTCGACGGCGAAGCGACTCGGCAACGTCGACAGCGACAGTCGCAGCAGGGTGAACAGCGGCGCCAGATAGAACAGCGCGAGCCAGAGCATGCCGGGTTTCAGCAGCCCGTACGGAGCGATCTTGCGGCGCGTCTCGGGTGTCCCGAGCGTCGCGACCACGATGAGCGCGACGATGCTCGCGAGCACCACCGCCAGTGCGAGCACCGCCGCCGGTCCGGTGAGCAGCCGTGTGCCGACCGCTGCCAGCAGCGCGCCCGCGAGGAGGAGCGCGCCGAGACCCAACATCTCGGGGCGTCTCACCCCTCCGCGGACGAGCGCAGCGGTCATCGGATCACGAAGCTCCCATCAGGCGCCGATGATGGCGGAGAACGCCGCGTCGTACTCGGCCTCGACGTCTTCGGGCAGCTGCGCGAAGGTCTGGGTCTGCGCCAGGGTCGCATCGTCGGGGAACAGCAACGGGTCCTCGGCGAGCGATGCGTCGAGCTTCTCGAGTTCTGCTCGGACGCCCTCGACCGGTGAGACGTAGCCGACCCACGCAGTGATCTGCGCCGCCTGCACTGGGTCGTAGACGAAGTTCATCCACTGCGCGGCGGCATCGAGGTTCGTCGACCCCTTCGGAACCACCATCGTGTCGGCCCACGCCGTCGCGCCGGTCTCCGGGAAGACGAAACGGACCGACGGGTTGTCGCGGGCGAGCGAGGCGACGTCGCCGGACCAGCCGATCGTGGCGGCGAAGTTGCCATTGGACAGGTCGTCGAAGTAGTCGTTGCCGTGGAAGCGGCGGATCTGGCCGTCGGACTTCGCCTTCTCGAGCAGCTCGAACGCGGGAGCGGCCTCGTCGAAACTGGTGAGCGTCGAGATGTTCACGCCGAGGCTCATCAGGATGAGACCGATCGTGTCGCGCATCTCGGTCAGTGCGCCGACCTTCCCGGCGAACTCCGGGTCGAACAGGTCCTCGACGCTGGTCAGTTCCCGGCCGGTGACGTCGATGTTGTAGGCGATGCCGGCGAAGCCGGTCTGCCACGGCAGGCTGTACTCACCGGTCGGGTCCCATGCTGCGCCCTGCAGGTCGGCGCGCAGGTTCGCGGCGTTCGGCACCTTGTCGAGCGGAAGCTTCTCGAGCCACTCCAGGGTGATCAGCCGACCGGCCATCCAGCCGGTCGGCGCGATGATGTCCGGCTCGATCGGCTCGCCTCGACCGAGCAGCGGCTGGATCTTCGCGAAGTACTCGTTGTTGTCGTTGTAGGCCTCGCTGTAGCGCATGTCGATGCCGGTGGCCTCGATGAAGCGATCGACCGTGCCCGTCGCGCCGTCCTCGGTCGGGTCGATGTAGGCCGGCCAGTTCTCGAAGAACAGCGAACCTCCACCGCCACCACCACCGGAGGTCCCGCCCGAGGTGGCGGGGGTGGAGCCGGACGACCCGCTGTCGTCGTCGGAACCACCGCAGGCTGCGAGGAGCGCTGGCAGTGAGATCCCCGCCGCACCGAGCGCACCCGCGCGCAGCAGCAGTTGGCGACGGCTCATCGGTCCGCGCGGTGCGACGAACGGGTTCGGACGGGAAGTGGTCATGTCTCTCCTGTGGCTGGATGGGTTGGTGTTCGGTTCGGGTTGCGAGATTGCTGTGATCGGGGCCGGCGCCGGGCGGTCAGGACTCGGCGAGCGATTCGATGGTGTCGATGTCGCTCGCCGTGGCGCCCGGCCGACGTGGCCATCCGGCAAGCATGTAGGCGCTGCCGGGCGTCCACGAGAGGTGGACGGAGTTTCCGGGATGCAGGAACGGCAGGTCCGTGCCGGTGACGACGCTGGCGATGACCTCGCTGTCGTCGGCCAGGTGCACGTTGATCCGGGCGGTCGCGCCCTGGAACACGACGTCGCGGACGGTGCCTTCGATCGATCGGCCGTCCTCGCGGGGTGTGGTGGCGGCGACGAGGCGTTCGGGGCGGAGCATGACCGACACCGGTGCGCCCGGGAGGCGATCGGTGTCGGTTCGGGCCCGCACCGTCTGGCCGGCGTTGAGCTTGACCACGGTGTCGGGGCCGTCGGTGGTCACCACTTCGCCGGGCAGGAGGTTGGCCGAGCCGATGAACCCGGCGACGAACAGGGTTGCCGGGCTGTTGTAGATCTCTTCGGGGGTGCCGATCTGCTCGACTCGTCCTTCGCTCATCACGGCGATGCGATCACTCATCGTGAGGGCTTCGCCCTGGTCGTGCGTGACGAACACGAACGTGATGCCGACCTCGCGCTGGATCCGCTTGAGTTCGAACTGCATCGCCTCGCGCAACTTGAGGTCGAGCGCTGCGAGCGGTTCGTCGAGCAGCAGCGCGCTCGGGAAATTGACCAATGCCCTCGCGAGTGCGACGCGTTGCTGCTGGCCGCCGGACAACTGCGTGGGCTTGCGGTCGGCGAACTCGGCGAGGCGCACGACCTCGAGCATCTGGGCGACGTTGGGCTCGTACTCGCTCTTGGCGATCTTCTTGGACTTCGGGCCGAAGCGGACGTTGTCGGCCACGGTCATGTGCGGGAACAGCGCGTACTGCTGGAAGACCGTGTTGACGTTGCGCTTGTACGGCGGGACCCGGCTGACGTCCACGCCGTTCAGCAGGATGCTGCCCGAGGTCGGCTGCTCGAATCCGGCGATCATCTTCAGCGTCGTGGTCTTGCCGCAGCCCGACGGTCCGAGCATCGCGAAGAACTCGCCTTGCTCGATGCCGAAGTCGGCCCGTTCGACCGCGACGAAGTCGCCGAACGACTTGCGCACGCGATCGAGCTGGATGACGACGTCACTCATCGGAGGCGGTGCGCACGGGCCGGGTGGGCACGAGTCCCTGGATCATGGAGGACAGACATTACATCGTGCACGAGCGCGCGGTCCCAACGCCACGATCGTTCATCCAGCGGCAACAATCCCCGTCGTCGCGTGGCAATCTGTTGCCATGTCTTCCGAGCTGTCTTCTCTCAACTCCAACTTCATCGGTGGTGACTGGCGCCAGGCTGCCAGCGGCGCAACCGACGCCGTGGTCAACCCGGCGACCGGAGCCACGATCGGGGAGGTCCCTGCGAGCGATGCCGCCGACGTCGACGCCGCCGT
>JBGSII010000385.1:0-2149 GCA_041742555.1 Ilumatobacteraceae bacterium | reverse complement strand
ATCGTGTTCCGGCGCTTCGCCGACGACATCGATGACCCGCTCGGCGATCTCGTCGCCGCGGGACTGTTGATCGCAGTGCAGCGTGGCGCGCGGACGGCCGCTGTGCTGAGCTCGCTGGCCGAGCAGGCGCGGCGGCAGTCGGACCGGCGTCGACTGGTCGAAGCCGAGCGCGCACCGATCCAGCGAGAAGTCACCCTGCTGACAGTCATCATGGGCTCGCTCGTGCTCGGATTGCTGGTCTTCGGCCGCGCCGAGTACCTCGAGCCGTACGACACCGCGAGCGGTCAGCTTTTCCTCGGCATCGTGCTGACGACCTACGCGCTGTTGCTCATGCGCGTCCAACGTCTCGCCCGTTTCCCTCGGCCGCACCGATTCCTGACGGAGGTCGCCCCAACGCAGCACGCGGGCACGCAGATGGGAGGCCCTCGATGAGGCCAGTCGGGGTGCTGGTGCTGTGCAGCATCTTGGGGTGTGCCGGCATCTGGCTGGCGGTCGACGGGTGGCGGCAGCCTCGCCCCACCCTGCAGCGAGCGATGGCCCGTCTGCATCGTTCCGAGGCCAGTGCGCCTCCCTCAGCACTGACGAGTTCGTCGGGTGCACCCTTCGCCATCGGCTCGTTCGTGCAACAGCGTGGAGCCTCGGCGTGGACTCGGGGATGGAGCCGGCCGCTTCGGCTCGTCGGGCGCAGCGTCGAGACCCACGTCGGCTCCCTCGTGCTGGCATCGCTGGGTGGGCTGCTCGTTCCTGCGCTCTCGCTCGCCGTGCTCCAGGCCGTCGGAATTGCGTCGCTCACGATCTGGATCCCCGCTGCACTCTCGCTCGCGGGTGCGATCGCGGCGCCCCTGCTGCTGCACTCGACGACGATGACGGCGAGCGCCGAGGTCGGCATCGACCTGCGTCACCAGCTCGGCGCATACCTCGACATGGTGGCGATGCTCCTGGCCGGCAACACCGGCTACGAAGGCGCTCTGGATCAAGCGGCCCGGGCCGGCGACGGGCTGCTGTTCCGAGAGCTCCGACGCGCGATGCGCGAGGCGGGCGCCACCGGCCAAAGCCTCGTACGGGCACTCGAACGCGTCGCCGATGACTATGGGATCGTCGAACTCGAACAGGTGGCCGCCACTGCGACGCTCTCGGCTGCGGAGGGAGCTCCCGTCGCACGAAGCCTGACGGCCAAGTGCTCCACACTGCGGTCGACGCTGGCCGCCGAGCAGGAAGCCGACGCGCGGATCCGCAACGACAAGGTCACGCCGCCGCTCGTCGCCATGGCGCTGCTGTTCATGGCGCTGATCATCTATCCGGCCCTCAACCTCACCTGATCGACAACCCGGAAGGAACCCGACCATGTACGACCCGATGCTGACGCTCAGCGGCGTGATCGCCGTCGTGTCCCGACTGCTCGCCGCTCGATCGACACCCGAGCCACTGCCCGATCGCGGTGCGGTGTCGATCGAGCAAGTGCTCTGGTACGCGGCTGCAGCGATCAGTGTGGCGGTGGTGGCGGCCATCATCTGGAGCCAGATCCGAGACACGGCCAGTACACCCGTTCAGTCGCCGTCCGCTCCCTGACATCCCCACCATCACGATGGTCGCACGAGCACAGCCCGCGTCGGTTGCGACGTCGCGACTGCGCGGGGATCGGGGCGCTGCGACATCGCTGGCGGTGGCGCTGCTCACGCCGATGTTCGTCCTGCTCGCGTTCGCGGCCTTCCAAGCCGCGCTGTGGAGCCACGCTCGCACCGAAGCTCGAGTCGTCGCCCGCGACACCGCTGCGCTGGTCGCACGATCGGGTGTGACCGCCGGCGACGCTCAGGCGTCGGCGAAAGCGATCCTCGAAGCCGACACCGACCTCCGCAACGTGGCCGTCACCGTGAGCTCGTCGGGCGGCGTCGTGACGGTGACCGTCACCGGCGACGCACCGGGCATCATCCGCGGAACGACCGATGACGTCGCGGTCACCTCTGCGGTGCCGATCGAAGAGATCACACCGTGAACCGCCGGTGCCGACGCGACTCCGGTTCATCCGACGCACTCGGCCTCGCGCTCCTGACGCCCGCCGCGATCGGCCTCGCCCTGGTGATCGTGTTCCTCGGTCGCGGAGTCGACAGCCGGGCCACCGTGCACAGCGCTGCCGAGTCGGCTGCGCAGG
>JBGSII010000384.1:0-3543 GCA_041742555.1 Ilumatobacteraceae bacterium | reverse complement strand
CCAGCGCGACGCCGACGAGCAGCCCCGATGCGACGCCCAGCACGAGATCTCGACCAGCGAACACTCCCGGGATGACCGCCAGCGCAACGAGCGCCGTCACCGCTCCGCCGAGCATCGCGCCGCTCGTGGCCGTGACGGCATTCGAACGGCGCGTCCCGTAGCGCCCGAGGAAGTCGGAGAACCCGATGAACACCGACGCGAGCGCCCCGAGCAGGATCGGCACCGCAGGTCCTCAGGCGGTCGCTTCGCCGAAGCCCGGGGCGAGGTGACGCTCGGCGCGGGCCGCAGGGTCCTGGCCGTAGAACGCCCGCAACTCGGTGTAGAGCGCTGGCTCGAAGGCACGCACCTCGAGCGGACGGTTGAAGAACACCTCGGTGGCGACGGCGAAGAACTCGGCCGGATTCGTCCCTGCGTAGGGGCGCAACACCGGTGAGCCCTGCGCTCGGACGGCGTCGTAGGCCGCGGTGCACACGTCGACCCAACGCACCCTCGCCTCCTCGTCGTCACCGAGCGGCGGGGTGCCGTCGATGAGGTCGTCGAGCATGTCGAGCTGATGAGCGAACTCGTGGTACACGACGTTGTGCCCATGAGCCGGATGGCGGGCGCCTCGCCGGACCGCCGCCCACGACAACACGACCGGGCCCCGATAGTGGGCTTGTCCGGCCAGCGTCTGGGTCCCTGTCGATCGCAGTCCGGCTCCGGCGGCATGATCGCCGCGCAAACGCACGGTCGAGGGATGCACGATCACCGAGGTCAGGTGTGGGTACTCGTCGAGATCGAGGCCGAGGAGCAGCATCGAGGCCTGAGCGGCGATCACCACGCGATGGTCCTCGGTGAGCACGAACCCGTTGGCCGCCTCCCATCGGGTCCGGTGGACGAACTCGGCGGTGAGCTCGCGCAGCCGGGCCAGCTCCGAGTCGTCCAGCATCGCCCAGTGCTCGTAGTCGCGCTCGAGCAGTGCATGCCAGCGCGGATCGAACGCCCGTGAATCGGTGGTGAACCAGCGGCGGAGCCGTTCCAGCATCAGCCGATCAACCCGAGCCGTGGCGTCCGAGGCCGGCGCTGACCGCACCAGGAATTCGATCGACACCTCCGAAGTACTCTGCGAGGCGGCGCTGGGCATCAGCGCCGAAGAGGATCTCGGCCACCTCGGCGAGACCGTCGGAGTCGGCGATGTCGTCGTCGTGGACGACGAGGTCGATCTTCGACCGGCGACGCATGAAGTCCTCGAGGCGCGTCACCATCTCGGTCCGCGCCGCGGCGTGGAGCTCGACGCGGAGGTAGTCGGCCGAACCCATGATGTCCTCGGCCATGTGCGGGTCCTCGCGAATCGCCTCCAGCATGGCGAAGGCTCGCCGTCCGTAGCGTCGCCACAGTCGGTCGGTCAGCGGTTCGGTGTCGGCCTTCGCGCGGTACGAGTCGAGTTGCATCAAACGCGCCTGGCGGTAGAACTCGTCGCGCGTGGCTCGAGCGGGTTCCCCGTACCAGTTGTGCAGGTCGGGTTCGAGAGGGACGCCGAGCGATTCCACCTCGGCGGCAACCTCTTCGCCGACGTTGATGCAGTCGGTGAGCTTGCCGCCGAACACGGTGACCACCGCACGGGCCCGGTCGGTATCGATCGCGTGTTTGCGACTCAACTTGGTCCAGTCGACATCGCTGTGGTCGCCGCTGCGACGCTTGACGACGAGTGGTCGCACTCCACAGCGCTCGGCGATGATGTCGCCCCTCGCGAGTGGCGACGCGAGGTCCATCCGGGCGTTGATCTGGTCGAGGAGGAAGTCGATGTCGTCGTCGGTCACCTCGGTGAACGGCGTCTCGACGCGGGTGTCGGTGGTGCCGATCACCGAACGACGCCCCATGGGGATCACGTAGAACAGTCGCTGGGAGTCGTCGAAGAACGCCAACACCTTGTGATGATGAGTGGTGGTGAGCCTCGGGACAACGAGGTGGATGCCCTTCGAGTACACGATCCGGTGATCGGTCGTCAGGCCCCACGTGTCGTTGACCTCGTCGACGAACGGACCCGCCGCGTTGACGATCGTGCGGGCGGTCGTGGAGAACTCCTCGCCGGTGTCGACGTCTCGCAGCTGCACCGACCACTGGCCATCGGAGCGCTCGGCCGACACCATCTCGACGTAGTTCGTGGCCGCCGCACCCGCATCGATCGCTGCACGCACGAACGAGAACACGAATCGGGCATCGTTGTCGACGAGGATGCCGTCGTAGTACTCGATGCCGCCCAGCGCCTTCGCCGTGTCGATCGCCGGCTCCTCGCGCTCGATGTGGTCGTTCTTCAGCACGCGCGGGCGGCGGGTTCCGAACATCCCGATCATCCAGTAGGCGAGCGAGCCCAATCCGGCGAACCAGGGCTTGTACGGCGAGGTTTCGTCGAGCGTGGCGTAGAACCCGATCTGCTTGATGTTGTCCGGGTACGCCTTCATCAGCCGGTTACGGGAGCGGCACAGCTTCCAGACGAGTAGGAGTTCGTAGTTCTCGAGGTACTTGAATCCACCCCACACGAGGTTGGAGGACGACTGGCTGGTGAAGTGAGCGAAGTCACCTCGGTCGATGATCGCCACCTGCGCGCCGCGTCCCGCCAACGACGCGGCGGCGACGGCTCCGTTGATGCCCCCACCGACCACCAGCGTGTCGAACGTCTCGCTGCGGAGTCGTTCGAGGTGTCGTTCGCGCAGCGTCATGCGGCGTTCACGATCATGATCACGGCCACCACGCTGCCGACGCCAACAGCCATCGGGGTGGCCCACACCGTCCAGGCGGGACCGCGGCGATACGGGGGTGCGAGCATGACCGCGCCACAGATCGCGCCGGCGATCGCTCCGCCGATGTGGCCTCCGATCGAGATCCCCGGGATGGCGAAGGTGATGAACAGATTGAGGATCAACGTCGTGCCGACGGCGGTGGTGAAGGGATTGACGCCACGACGCCAGAGCCCCACCGTCGCGGCCGCCAGGAGGCCGAACACCGCTCCGGACGCACCCGCAGTGATGCCGCCGCTGTCGAACATGACGACGCCGAGCGATCCGCCGAGCAGCGACGCCATGTACAGCAGCAGGTAGTTGACGCGCCCGAGAGCCGGTTCGAGCATCGGGCCGAGCACCCACAGGAAGTACATGTTGAATGCGATGTGGAAGATGCCGAAGTGCAAGAAGCCCGAAGTGACCAGCCGGTACCAGCCGTCGGGCTCGGTGATGTAGATCCCGCCGTCGTCGCTCTCCCACGCGATCGGTTGGACGAGCACGTCCTTGCTGAGCCCGAGTTGGAGGTGCACGTCGGTCACGCCGCCGCTGAGTGCGGTCGGTTCGCGGGTGACGAGGAGCACGTAGACGAACACGGCGACGTTGATCGCGATCAGCGACATCGTGACCAGGATCGGCTGGCGCGCCGACCAGAATCGTGCTCGAGTTCGGGCATCCGGTCGGGCCGCCTTGACACAGTCCGGGCAGTGGCTGCCGACGGTCGCCTGCACGAGACACGCGTCGCATGCCGGCGTGCCGCACCTGGTGCAACGCCGACCCGCGGGAC
>JBGSII010000383.1:0-3748 GCA_041742555.1 Ilumatobacteraceae bacterium | reverse complement strand
GTCGTCGGCGGCCCGCACCGCTTCGTCGGCGGCCCGCACCGCTTCGTCGGAGGGTCGTTCGAACTCGCCCGTGTCGACGCCGAGTGCTTCGAGCGCCGAGTCGATCTCGTCGAGCGGCGCAGGGTGGCCCGCCCGCCCATCATCGGCAACGGAACTCGGCTCGCTCACGGGGTGTACACGCCGAAGACCTCGCGCAAGGCATCGCTGATCTCGCCGAGCGTGGCGTCGGCGCGCAACGCTTCCTTCATGCTGTAGAGCAGGTTGTCGGTTCCCTCGGCGGTGGCTTTGACCGCAGCCAGCGCCGACTCGACCGCCGCAGTGTCGCGGTTCGCCTTGTAGGCCTTGAGGCGTGCGATCTGGTTCCCCTCGAGTTCGGGGTCGATCGGGAAGACCTTCGGCTCGGGTTCGTCGTCCATCGTGAACTTGTTGACGCCGACGATGACTCGTTCGTCGTCGTCGATCGACTTGGTGTATTCGTACGCGGCCTGTTCGATCTCGTCCATCTGGAACCCGGCTTCGATCGCCGTCACCGCGCCGCCCATCTCGTCGATGCGCTCGATGTACTCCCACGCCAGCCGTTCGACCTCGTCGGTCAACGACTCGACGAAGTACGACCCGGCGAGCGGGTCGGGCGTGTCGGCGACGCCTGACTCGTAACCGATGATCTGCTGGGTACGCAGCGCCATGCGAGCCGCCTCCTCGGTCGGCAGGCTGAGCGCTTCGTCGTAGCCGTTGGTGTGCAGGCTCTGCGTCCCGCCGAGCACCGAGGCCATCGCCTGCAGCGTCACCCGCATGATGTTGTTCATCGGCTGCTGCGCCGTGAGCGTCGAGCCGCCGGTCTGGGTGTGGAAGCGCAGCATCGACGACTTCGGGTCCTTCGCACCGAAGCGCTCGGTCATGATCGTGTGCCACATCCGGCGGCTCGCCCGGAATTTCGCGACCTCCTCGAAGAAGTTGTTGTGACCGTTCCAGAAGAAGCTGAGCCGCGGTCCGAAATCGTCGACGTCGAGGCCGGCGTCGATCGCCGCCTGGACGTACGCGATCGCATTGGCGAGCGTGAACGCGATCTCCTGCACCGCCGTCGAACCCGCTTCTCGGATGTGATAGCCCGAGATCGAGATCGTGTTCCAGTTCGGGACGTGCTTGCTGCAGTACTCGAAGATGTCGGTGATGATCCGCATCGACGGGCGGGGCGGATACACGTAGGTCCCGCGAGCGATGTACTCCTTGAGCAGGTCGTTCTGGATGGTGCCGCCGATCTTGTCGCTCGACACCCCGTTCTCCTCGGCGACGAGTTCGTACATCAACAGCAAGATCGCGGCCGTCGAGTTGATCGTCATCGACGTGGTGACCTGATCGAGCGGGAGGTCGGCGAGCAGCAGCCGCATGTCCTCCATCGAGTCGATCGCCACGCCGACCTTGCCCACCTCGCCTTCGGCGCGACCGGCGTCGGAGTCGTAGCCCATCTGCGTGGGGAGATCGAACGCACACGACAGCCCGGTCTGGCCGGCGTTGAGGAGGAACTTGAAGCGCTCGTTGGTGGCCTCGGCGTTGCCGAACCCGGAGTACTGGCGCATCGTCCAGAGGCGACCGGTGTACATCGAGCCGTAGACACCTCGGGTGTAGGGCGGCTTCCCAGGGGCACCGAGCTGTGTGGCCGGGTCCCAGCCCTCGAGGTCGGTGGCGTCGTAGAGCCGCTTGATCGGGATGCCCGAGTCGGTCTGCGGCAGGTCGTGTGCGTCAGCCATGGCGATGATCGTATTGCAGGCCCGAGGCCGACGCCCGATCTCGCATGATACGGTGCGCACGAGCGAGCGTGGAGGTGCGCGATGGCATGGTTCGAGCGATTCCGGCGTCGGATGAGGAACTACACCTCCGACGGCGACTATCCCGGCGCCCAGAGCGGCGGACGTGGCAGCAGCGAGCGCGCCATGCGCAACGCCGATGCTCAGGGCCACGCATACGCGAATCGTCCGGACCGCTTCGGCGGCGGATCCGGCGGCAGCGTCTAAGCGGCCGCGACCACGGCGATCTCCATGCGCCACTCCGGCCTGGCCAGCGCCGGGACGGTGACGAGCGTCGATGCAGCGCGGTGACCGGCCAGGGCTTTATCGCGGGCGGCCATCACGGGGGCCAGGTCCTCGCCGACAACGACGTAGGTGGTCACCGACACGATGTTCGACATCGCCATGTCGGCGTCGCGCAGCATGGCCGCGATGTTGTTCCACACGAGCGTGGCTTGAGCCTCGAGCGTCTCGGGCGTCGAGCCGTCGGGTGCAATCGGGACGACACCCGAGGTGTGCAACCACCGAGCATCCGATTCGGTCAGCACGGCGTGGGCGTAGTGCGCAGCGGGCGCAGCGATGTCGGCGGGGCGGATCTCGGCCATGACGGCATGGTACGGCCCGAGACAGGGCTGCCCTGCAGGACTACGGTGGCACCATGGCCATCACCGAAGACGAACTCACCGTCCCCGCCGGCGCGTCGCCGGGCACGATCGACGGCATCGAGCTGACCCCGAAGACCGTCGGCCTCGACGGCATCCCGAAATTCGACAACGTCGAGGACGAACGCCACTACCGCAAGACCCACCTCGCCGGTGCGCTGCGCGTCTTCGGCAAGTTCGGCTTCGGCGAGGGCGTCGCGGGCCACATCACCGTGCGCGACCCCGAGTATCCCGACATGTTCTGGGTCAACCCGTTCGGGATGAGCTTCCGCCACATCCGCCAGAGCGACCTGATCCTCGTCGACCACAGCGGCAACGTCGTCTACGGCACCAAGCCCGTCAATCGGGCGGCGTTCGTGATCCACGCCGCCGTGCATGCGGCCCGACCCGACGTCGTCGCCGCGGCACACGCCCACTCCCCCTACGGCAAGTCGTTCAGCTCGCTCGGCATCCCGCTCGCGCCCCTCACCCAGGACGCGTGCATCTTCTACAAGGACCACCACGTCATCTCCGAGCAGGGTGGCGCGGTCGTGTTCGACATCGAAGCCGGACGTGAACTGGCCTCGAAGTTCCCCGACGGCAAAGCGGCCATCCACCAGAACCACGGACTGTTCACCGTCGGCGAGACCGTCGACGAGGCGGCGTTCTGGTTCATCTCGATGGAACGTTCGTGCCAGGCGCAGCTGATGGCGATGGCCGCCGGCGATCCGATCGAGATCCGCGACGAGTACGCGACCTACACCCAGCAGAACACGGGCTTCCACGCCGCAGGCTGGTTCAGCTTCCAGCCGCTGTGGGACGAGATCTCCCGCACCGACCCCGAACTGTTCGAGTAGCCCCTGGGCGGCTCCCCCACCGCCGCTGCGTCGACGGGGCCGGTCACCCGCTGGCTCAACACCGCCCAGCCCGAGGCGCTGTTCGTGCTCTCGGCGGTCGCCCAGTACGTCGGCGCGGTCATCGCCGTCGGGCTGTTCGACCAGGTCGAGCCCCGCACCGTTGCATGGTTTCGTGTGATCGGCGCCGCGCTCGCGCTCGTGGCGATCTCGCGCCCGTGGCGCGAGCGTTGGACACGTTCGGAGCTCGTCGCGGCTGGCCTGTTCGGCATCGCCACCGCACTGATGAACCTGTTCTTCTACCTGGCGATCGACCGCATCGACCTCGGCAAAGCGGTGACGATCGAGTTCATCGGCCCCATCGCCGTTGCCGCGGTGGCCACCCGTTCGGCACGCAACGCCGTCGCGCTGCTCTTCGCGATCGCGGGCGTCGTCGTGCTCGGCGGCGGCGAGATCGAGGGCCGTATAG
>JBGSII010000382.1:0-5728 GCA_041742555.1 Ilumatobacteraceae bacterium | reverse complement strand
GCGCTGCGTTGCCGCACGACGCGATCGCGAGCGGCGGTCGCTCGGTCAACTGGCCGAGGCGCTCGGCGGCGAGCAGGTGCAGCAGGATCGTGAACAGGTGGCGCGCCTTCTGGCTGCCTCCCACACCGCGAGTCTCGTCTTTCACCCACACGCCACCACGACCGGTGAAGCCGAGCGCGTCGGACAGCGCGTCCGAACGCCCGAACGGCGTCACCACGAACCCGACGCCGGCCACCGACCGCACCGCATCGTCGAGTTCGGCCACGAGCAGGCGGCGCGCGGCTTCGTCGAGTCCGTTCGCGTCGGCGTGTGCCGCCCAGGCCAGGTCGGCATCGTGCACGATGAACGGATTGGGATCGTCGACCGCACGCGCAACCGCTTCGCTCTGCACGATCGACAACACGTGATGGCGGTCGATGTCGGTCGAATTGGGGCAGCGCCACGGAAACGACGTCGAGATGTCGAGCGTCGCACCGCAGACGGCACACCACCATCCGCTCACGCGCATGGAGGAATCCTTCACCTCATCACGCGTGCGTTGAAGTCGTCGATCATGTCGTCCCAGACGTCGACGTAGCGTCGCAAGCTCTTCCAGAACGCCTGCTGACGCCTGGCCTCGAACAACTCGAACGGTGTGCCCTGCTGCTCGACCCACGTGTAGTAACCGAGGTTGAAGATGCGTCGCCGGTCAGCCTCGCTGCAATCGATCATGTGGTCGGTGCCGATCGACCCGAGGTGTTCGCCGAACACCTCGGCCGAGTCGGTGGTCGTGAACTCGTTGCCGTACCGGGTGGCGAGGAGCTTCGCTCGCTCGCTCGGATAGAGCGCGGCGCCGTCGGTCGCGACGGTGATGATTGCATCGTCGGGGCCGAGATCGAGCAGCTTCGCCGTCTTGATCGCGGCGAGCACGTTGCAGATCGCCGAGAAGCCGAAGTGTTCCAGCGAGGCCACGACGTCGGCCGGCACGCCCTTGGTCTGCACGAGGTATCGGCGACCGGTCTCCGTGTTGAAGAGGGCGTCGAGTTCGTCGGTCGCCTTGTCCGAGATCGCCACCACGACATCGGTGTTCATCACGTTGTGGATGATCGGGATGTGCTTGTCGCCGATGCCCTGGATGTTGTGCTCGCCGAAGCCGTTCTCGAGCATCGTCGGGCATTCGAGCGCTTCGACCGCAACGATCTTCGTGCCGTACTCCTCCTTGAGACGGTCGCCGGCGGCGATGGTGCCCGCCGATCCGGTGGCCGAGGTGAACGCAGCAAGGTTGAGGTCGCGACCGTTCTTCGAGTACTGCTCCCGCACCGTCTCGAACACGTGGCCGAAGGCACGACCGGTCACCCGGTAGTGACCGAGGTGGTTGCCGAACTCGGCGAACTGATTGAGCACGAAGTTGCCGGGGTCGAGGGCGAGTTCGTTACAGGCGTCGTAGATCTCCTTGACGTTCGACTCGGTGCCGTGGGTGCGGATGACGTCCTCCGCCGGGTTCGCGCACCACTGGTCGAGCCAGTCGAAGCGTTCCTGACTCATGCCTTCGGGGAGAATGGCGACGCCGCGGCTCGCCATGATCCGGCTGATGGCGATGCCACCACGGGCGTAGTTGCCCGTCGACGGCCAGATGGCGCGGTGGTAGGTCGGGTCGAATTGTCCGGTGACCACCCGTGGGGCGAGACACGCGTACGCGGCGAGCACCTTGTGGGCGGTGATCATCGGGAACCGGTCGCCGAAGACGACGATGATCGGGCTGTCGACGCCGGTCAGGCTCGACGGCAACACGATGTGATCTGGTACCTCGACTCGGTTGCCGGCCAGGTCGTTGTACCAGTGAACCCGCCACAGGTTGCGTGCGTCGGGCCCGTGCGGGTCCGTGTCACCGACCTTGGCGACGTGGTCGAAGCTCGACGGCTGCTCGAGCTGGGCGAACGTCGGCAGCGTGATGCCCTGCGCCCGGAAGCGCTCGACGCTGTTGGCGAGCGCAGCGGCGTCGACGATCCGATCGGCCAACCCGAACTGGTTCTCGAGAGCGTGGGTGGTGGCGTCGACGTCAGCGGCTGCAGTCACCTTGACATTCTGTCAAAGCCTGCCCCCAACCGCGCACGACGGTCAGCGAACGTCGCAGACGTGCCCGTCGCCCCTGGACACCGCCGACCATGCGGCAGGTGACGTCAGAAGGGGCGGTCGTCGGGCGGCAGCGTGCTCGGGCCGACGTGGGTGTCGAGCCAGGCACACAGTTCGGACACGCCGGTCCACGCGTCTCGAATCCGGCGAGCGGCGCCACCGGTGTGGATCCACTTCGGGGTGCCGAACTCGCGCACCGCGATGAGACCCTTGCGGCGCAACAGGTCGATTCGGGGGTGGTCTCTCGGGTACCCACGTGGAGCGGTCTTGAGCGAGCCGATCGCACCGATCGAGTAGCCACGTTGCTCGGCGTCGTTCACCAGCCCGGCCAGCTCGGCACCGGTCGCGTCACCGTCGATCGCCGCGCGAAACCGTTCGAGCTGGTCCTTGGCCATGGCGTAGTAGCCCGCGCCCACCATCACCCCCTCGGCAGAGAACTGCACGTAGTACCCCGCGCCACCCTCCGACTCGCCGTATGCACCCTGCGCCGTCTTGTACGGCGGTTTGTTCTTGGAGAACCGCACGTCGTTGTACGGACGGAACAGGTGGAACGGCCCGAAGTCGGCGAGCTCGTCGGTCAACTCGGCCATCGGCTGCTTGACGAAGCCGTCGTACCGGGCCTTGTTCGCCTGCCAGAACGAGCGGGAGTTGTCGGCGGCGAGCTGCTCGTAGAACTCGATGCCCTCGGCCGGGAAACCGCTGAACGCCATGCGGCAGAACGTACCCGTTCGAGCTGAGGTCCAGACCCTGGCGCAACGGGTACGGTCGACGCCCATGGCAGACCTGTTCCTCGGCGGCGCGATCGATCCCGCCACCCACGAGCGCACGAGCGCAGACGGCACCGCGGACGTGGCGGTTCCCACCGACTCGCTGACGACTCACGGCGTGATCGTCGGCATGACCGGCTCGGGCAAGACCGGGCTCGGGGTGGTGCTGATCGAAGAAGCGCTCCGCTGCGGGCTCCCGGTCCTCGCGATCGACCCCAAGGGTGACCTGACGAACCTCTGCCTGACATTCCCGAACCTCTCTCCCGCCGACTTCCGCCCGTGGATCGACGAGGCGCAGGCGCGCAACGCCGGAGAGACCGCCGACGAGTTCGCGGCCAGCCAGGCAGCCCTGTGGGCCACGGGCCTCGCCGGATGGAACCTCGCGGGTACGGACATCGCGGCGCTGCGCGCCCAGACCGACTTCACGATCTACACACCCGGCTCGCAGGCCGGCGTGCCGATCGACATCGTCGGATCGCTGCAGGTGCCGACAGACACCTCCGACGCCGAGACGGTTGCCGACGAGATCGAGGGCTACGTCACCGGCCTGCTCGGCCTGGTCGGCATCGTCGCCGACCCGCTGTCGAGCCGCGAGCACATCTTGCTGGCAAACCTGATCCACCACTCGTGGAGTGAAGGTCGCTCGCTCGACCTGATCACGCTGGTCGGGATGATCCCAGCGCCACCGATCCGCAAGCTCGGCGTGTTCGATGTCGACCAGTTCTTCCCCGCCGACGACCGAATGGCGCTGGCCATGAAGCTCAACGGGCTGCTCGCGTCGCCGTCGTTCGCGTCATGGGCGATGGGCTCGCCGCTCGACCTGCAGTCGCTGCTCTACTCCCCCGACGGGAGGGGGCGCTGCGCGATCATCACGACGGCGCATCTGTCCGACGACGAGCGCCAGTTCGTGACGTCGCTGCTGCTGTCCAAGCTGGTGACGTGGATGCGCCGCCAGAGCGGGACCACCGACCTCCGGGCGATGCTCTACATGGACGAGGTGGCCGGCTATCTCCCCCCGACGGCAATGCCTCCGACCAAGAAGCCGATCATGACGCTGATGAAACAGGCCCGCGCGTTCGGTGTCGGCGTCGTACTGTCGACACAGAACCCCGTCGACCTCGACTACAAGGCGATGTCGAACGCCGGGACGTGGATGATCGGCCGCCTGCAGACCGACCGCGACAAGGCCCGCCTGCTCGACGGGATGGCATCGGCCGCCGGGACCGTCGACCTCGGCGCGATCGACGCAACGATCTCGGGGCTCGGCAAGCGCGAGTTCGTGCTGCGGCGCGCCGGCAAGGACCAACCCGAGGTGTTCACCACGCGCTGGGCGATGTCGTATCTCCGCGGTCCGATGACCCGCGACCAGATCTCGCTGGTGTTGCGAACGACGACCGAGCTCTCGACAGCGGCCGCGACGCGTGCCGAGGAGACGCAGGAGCCCGCGATCACCTCCCCGTCGATCGGAGCCGACGTGAGCACGGTCGCGCCGGCCATCGCCGCCGGGATCGCTGTCCGTTTCGTCGACGTTGCTGCGCCATGGTTGGGCGACATCGGCGGCGACACGCGCGGCTCCACGCTCGAGGCCGCCGTCGTGGCCCGAGTGGCCATCCGCTACGACGAGGCGAAGGCGGATCTGGTCCACGACGAGGAGTTCGAGGCGGTTCTGTTTCCGCTCACCGATCCGTTCGAGATGGCAGCGCTCGTTCGCGTCGACTACGACGACCGGGACCTGCGTGAGGAGATTCCTGCGAACGTGACCTACCGCCTCACCGAAGCTCCCATCGCGAACAAGTCGTTCTTCAACACCATCGAACGAGACCTGCGCGACCACATCACCCGGCATCTCTCACTCGAGATCCCAGCGAACCTCGAACTCGGGTTGTTCGGCCGTCCGGGCGAGAGCGTCGAGGACTTCCGGGCACGGTGCGCCGGCGGAGCGGACGATCGGGCGGACGCCGAGATCGCTTCGCTGCGCGGCAAGTACGAGGCGAAGGCCGTCAAGCTGCGCGATCAGATCGATGCGGCCCAAGATCGTGT
Source organism: Ilumatobacteraceae bacterium (assembly GCA_041742555.1). Lineage (GTDB taxonomy): Bacteria > Actinomycetota > Acidimicrobiia > Acidimicrobiales > Ilumatobacteraceae > Sva-07. The sequence goes on along the minus strand of JBGSII010000382.1, from coordinate 809 downwards.
GGCCGTACTGGCCGAGGAGGCGGAGAGCAAGCAGACATCCGAACTCTTCTCGACCGCGGGCTCACTGATCGGTGGTCTGCTCGGTGGCAGCAGGTCGAAGACGAAGATGGTCGGCGACCTGCTCGGTGACGCCGGGACAGCCGCCCGCCGTCGCGGGAGCACGGCTGCGTCGGACCGCCGCGTCGACGCCGCCGAGAACAAGGTGCAACGCCTCCTCGACCAGTACCACGAACTGGAATCCGCCCTCGAGCAGGACGTTGCGGACATCACCGACCGGTGGGACACCGCAGGAGCAGCGATCAGCACGATCAGCGTGGGACTCGAACGGACTGACGTGCATGTCGACCAACTCGTGCTCGCCTGGGTGCCGACGGCCTGACCGACGATCGTGTGCCGACGGAGAGACTCGAACTCTCACTGACGGCGACCTAAACGCCGTGCCTCTGCCAATTGGGCTACGTCGGCGGCCGGTCCGACGTTACCCGGAGACCGCGCTGGTCGGGCCTGCGATGGACTCCACGGTTCGGACGTACCCTGCAGCGGTGCCTCGACGCGAGACCAGCGCGACGATCGTCCGATTACTGGCGTGGCTGTACCTTGCATCCGTCGGGCTCGTGGCCATCACTCAGGCGTTGGGCTGGTCGGGGACGACCACGATCGCGGTCCTTCAATCGCTCACGCCGTACATGGCGATGTCGCTGGTGCCGGTGATCGCCGTCGCACTCCTGCGCGGACGCCTGCTCATGGTGACCGTCGCCTCGGCGATCGGCTTCGGCCTGGTGCTGCTCGCGACGCCGGTCGGCGTGCCC
>JBGSII010000381.1:0-2286 GCA_041742555.1 Ilumatobacteraceae bacterium | reverse complement strand
ATGCGGCGCCTCATGTCCGAGCTGGGCGGCCAGGTCCGACAGATCGCCCGGTTCGGCTCGGCCGACCAGCGCGACGCGGCGACCGCCGTCCTCGAGGAGACCAAGCGCAAGCTCTACGAGATCCTCGCCCGCCCCACCGCCGAGTGAGTCCCCCACCCCCCGTTTGCGTGCAGATTCGGATGACCCGTTCCTGCCGAAACGCCACACAAACGGGGGACGAGACGGGTCAGCGGGGGGCGCGCATGGGGAGGCGCATGGGCAGGGTGGTCCGCCACTCACCGTCGGCGGCGTGGAGCGCGGCAGCGACGGCCGGCGCGGTCGGCACCAGGCCGATCTCGCCCACGCCCTTGATCCCGAACGGCGAACGCGGCTGGGGCACTTCGACGAGGTGCACCTCGATCTCCGGGACGTCCTTCGCTCGGAGGATCCCCAGCGACCGCAACGTCATGTTCGTCGGGAAGCCGGTCGCCGGGTCGGTCGGGAACTCCTCGCTCAACGCGTACCCGAGACCCATGTGCACGCTGCCTTCGACCTGGCCCTCGACGAGCGTCGGGTTGACCGCCTTGCCCACGTCGTGCACGGCGACCACCTTTTCGACCTCGCCGGTGTCCGGGTCGGCGATCACCATCTGGGCGGCGTAGCTGAACACGGCATGGATCGTCGGGTTCGTCACCGAGGGATCGCCGAGCTTCTGCGTCCAGTCGACGACGTACTCGCCCTCGTAGTCGACCTCGGCCTCGCACCCGCCGGCCAGCGCAGCAGCAGCCGCATCGCTCACCGACCCGGCCACCATCAAGGTGCCACGCGATCCGGTGGTCTGGCCGAACCCGAGTTCACGCGTGGTGTCGACGATCACGTCGATGCGCTCCGGGTCGACACCGAGTTCCTGCGCCGCCACCTGGAGCGCGACCGTGTGCACGCCCTGGCCCATCTCGGTCCAGCCGTGACGCACCTCGATCCGACCCGGCGCATCGCCGACCGGAGCGAGGAACCGCACGACCGCCTTGGACACCTCGCGGAACCCGTTGCCAAGCCCGGAGTTCTTCAAGCCGAGCCCGAGGCCCACCGCCTTGCCCGACGCCATCGCCGCGTCGTACGACGCCTTGATCTGATCGAGACACGCCTCCGCACCGCCAGCGCCGTCGTCCATGAGCTGGCCGGGGCCCCATTCCTCGCCGGGCCTGATCACGTTGCGTTTGCGGATCTCCCAGCCCGAGATGCCGACCTGTTCGGCCAGCCGGTCGAGCACACCCTCGGTCGCGAACTGCGCCTGGTTGGCGCCGAAGCCGCGGAACGCCCCACACACGAGGTTGTTGGTCCGCACGGCGACCGTCTCGATGTCGAGCGACGGCCAACGGTACGGCCCGCACGCATGCCCGGCCGCCCGCTCCAGCACCTTCATCCCCACACTCGCGTACGCGCCGGAGTCACCGATCCCGCGTACCTTGAGTGCGGTGAGCCGGCCCTCTGCATCGCAGCCCGCCCAGTACTCGAGCTCGATCGGATGCCGCTTGGCGTGCATCCGAAAGCTCTCTTCGCGCGACAGCGTGCACTTCACCGGTCGGCCCAGCAGCCAGGCGGCGAGCGCGGTCTGCGCCTGGTTGCTCATGTCCTCCTTGCCACCGAAAGCGCCACCGTTCGACACGAGTTCGACCGTCACACGGTCGGTACCGACACCGAGCACTGCGGCGATGTCATTGCGGTCGTCCCAGACTCCCTGGCCGCCGGAGTAGACGTGGAGTGATCGATCGTCGCCGTCGCCGGACGGGACGGCAAGGGTGGACTCCGGTTCGAGAAAGGCGTGCTCGATGCGTTGCGTGTGGAACGTCTCGTGCACCGTGAACGCGCTCGCCGCGAACGCCGCGTCGAAGTCGGCGCCGCGGGTGTACGCGCTCGTCGACAGCACGTTGGAGTCCGTGCCCCACACCGAGAGCGGCGCGTCCGGGGCGAGCGCCGCGCGGGCATCGGTGTTCGGAGCGTGCACGTCGTAGGTCACCTCGACCAGCTCTGCTGCAGCTCGGGCGTGGTCCCGAGTGTCGGCCACGACCACTGCGACCACGTCGCCGGCGTACGACGTCGTGCCACCGACGGGGATCATCACCGGCCAGTCCTTGTAGATGATCCCGACACGCAGTTCGCCGGGGAGGTCGGCAGCGGTGAAGACCGCCTCCACGCCCGGCGCAGCGAGCGCCGCCGCCGTGTCGATCGCCACGATGTCGGCGCGGGCGTGATCCGTCAGGTGGAGGGCCGCGTGCAGCATGCCGGGCACCCGAATGTCGTCGACGT
>JBGSII010000380.1:0-4839 GCA_041742555.1 Ilumatobacteraceae bacterium | reverse complement strand
CCCCACACGGTGCTGCGCGCCGCACTCGCCGGGCACATCCGTCGTGCCGTGCTCGGCGCGGCCGGCGTTCCCATCGACCTCGGGCGCAAGGTGCGAGTATTCACCGGTCCCACCCGCGAGGCCGCCCTCCTGCTCGCCATCCAGTGCGACCATCTCGGCTGCAGCCTCCCCGCCGAGCTGTGTCAGATCGACCACTCCACCGAGTGGCACGAAGGCGGACCCACCGATCAGGACAACGCCGGCGTCGAGTGTGGTGGCCACAACCGGGACAAGCACCGAAAACGCTGGCGCACCAAGCGCGACATCCACGGACGAAACCACACCATCCGAGCCGACGGCACCATCATGCTGCCCGTCGGCGCCCGGCCACCGGTCTTCCCCGACGAACCGGACCGTCCAGCGATCACACCCGAGATCACCGCGACCCTCGACAACTGGGTCGACGCCACCAACTCAGACGTCGAACGCCGATGCCGGACCCTGCGCCGCGCCGCCATCCACCACACGATCGCCCACGACGAGTGCGACACGTCCAGCCTCGTCGACCGCCTCCGACGAGAGTGTGTATGATATGCGCATGGCCAGGGTGAACGTGTACCTGCCGGACGAACTGGCGGCACAGGCCAAGCGGGCACGCCTCAACGTGTCGGCGATCACGCAGGAAGCGATCCGCTCGACCCTCGCGGCATCGGCCACCGACGCCTGGCTCACGGGACTCGGCGAACTCGACCGCACGACGGTCGACCACGAGACAGCCGCACGTGCTGTCGCCGACACCAAGGACGCGTTGTGGGGAGATGGCTGACGTACACCTCGTGATCGATGCATCGGCAATGGTCGACCTCCTGCTGCGCAACCCCGTCGGCGACGCCGTCGGACGAGCGATCACGACCACCACACTCCATGCTCCGCCTCACTTCGACGTCGAGGTGCTCTCGGCCCTCGCTCGCCTCCAACGAGCCGGACAACTCTCCGATCTCGACGTCGAACGGCGCCTCCGTCAACTCGGCATCGCTCCGATCGAGCGGCACACCGGAGCGGGTCTCCTGGAGCCCGCCTGGGCGATGCGTCACAACGTGCGAATCACCGACGGCGTCTACCTCGCTCTTGCCGACGCCCTCGGCACACAGGTGCTCACCACCGATCGAGCCCTCGCCAACGCGGCACCCGGTCGGAGCCGCCTCGTCGAAGCGTCGTGAACCCGGCGTGATCGCTCAGGCGAACGCGGTGCCCGGTTCGATGTCGATCGTGGCGTGCGAAATGCCGTCGCGGTCCATGATCGCGAGGTACGGATCGGGGTCGAACTGCTCCGACGAGCGCACCCCCGTGCCCTGCCAGACGCCCTCGGCGAGTAGTTCCATCGCAACGACTGCGTTGAAGCCCGTCTGCCAACCGACCGGCTGCAACCCGAACCGACCCATGATGTCCTGCGCATCGCAGAGTTGGTAGCTGAAGATCTCCCGAGGCTCACCGTCTTTGACACCGGTGACGTGCGTGCCGACGATTGCCCGCCCCACCATGCTGTCACCGAGCGTCGACGGGTCCGGGACGAGGGCTGCGACGACGTTGCGTGGGATGACCTGCTGGCCGTCGACCTCGATCGGATCGGTGCGATCGAGCCCGAGCGCATGCAGCAGCATGAGCGCGCCGATGAACTGCTCACCCAAGGCGTACTTGAACGTCACCCGGCGCACGTCGAGCGACCGAGCGATCATGGCGACGTCCTCGTGCTCGACGTGGACGCACTCCACGGGGCCCATGCCCTCGGGGAAGATGAAGCGCTCGGGCTCGGCGAACGGCGGGAGCGTGAAGAAGCCTCGGTCCCGCTCGTAGACCAGCGACGGATTCAGGCACTCCTCGATCGTCGTCCAGATCGAGAACACCGTCGCGATCGGGTGGCCCTCGACGCGCAGGTCGCCGCCGGCGCGGATGTTGACGTCATGGATCTCGTCGAACAGATGCTTGGCAGCGTGGGCGGCGAACACCTGAGCCAGCCCCGGACTGATCCCCTGGCCAACCAGGGCGAGCCGGCCGCGCTGGCGCCACTCGTCGTCCATTGCGAACTGCTCGTCGCCGATCATGCGGCCGACCGTGCCGTAGGGGTCGGTCGGATGCGGCTCTGACGTACTCAGCGCAAGATCCATGTAGTTCGCGTCGGCGGCGAGCGCGGCCCGGAACACCGGCATCACGAAGCGGGGGTCGACCGCGTTCAGCACGAGGTCGACGCCGTGCGCCCGGGCGAGCGCCTCCACGGCATGCTGGTCGGAGGCATCGAGCAGCGCCGCGGAATGACTCGTGTCGTCGCCGATCTCGTCGACGATCCGGCGGGCACGTTCGAGATCGTGATCGGCCACGACCATGTGCTCGAGCCATGACCGGCCGGCGCTGAGTCGAGCGATGGCCTCTCCGACGGTTCCGGCCCCGACCAGCAGCACTCTCATGACGTCTCCTCACACCTCGATGGCAGGCCCGACTGCCGGAGCCATGCCTACGGACGACTCGATCCTTGCAGGCCGGGTCGCGCATTTCCGCACGAAGGGTCGTTGGTCCATGGGCCGAGCCGGCCCCAGCGGTGAACACTGTCTGCGGAGAGGAGATCTCGTGACCACAACAGATCAGATCAGGAACGTCGTGCTGCTCGGGCACAACGGCAGCGGCAAGACGAGCCTGGCCGAGGCCATGCTCCTCGGTGCCGGGGTGACCAGCCGCCTCGGCACGATCGAGCGCGGCGACACCGTGACCGATCACGACCCCGAGGAGCGCTCGCTGGGCCAGTCGATCTCGCTGACGGTGGCGTCGTTCGACTGGAACGGCCATCGCATCAACCTGATCGACACGCCCGGCTACGCCGACTTCCGCGGCGAGGCGATGCTCGGCCTCAGCGCCGCGGACCTCGCGGTGTTCGTGATCGACGGTGTCGCCGGCGTCCAGCCCCAGGACATGGTGCTGTGGAGGCTCGCCGCGTCAGTGGGGATCCCGCGGCTCGTCTTCGTCAACAAGCTCGACCGCGAGCGCTCGTCGTTCGATCGCGCCCTCGCGCAGGTCCGGGAGGTGTTCAGCTCCCACGCCGACCCGGCCGAGCTGCCGATCGGCGAGGAGTCGAGTTTCCACGGCGTCGCCGACGTGCTCACCCACCACGCGTTCGTCTACGACACCGGGCACGCCGAGGAGACCGAGTTGCCCACCGAGTTGGCCGACACCGAACAGCTCGAGCACGAACACCTCGTCGAGGATGTCATCGAACTCGACGACACGGCGCTCGAGGAGTACCTGGCCGGCAACGAGCCGCCGGCCGACCAGCTCGAACGGCTGCTCCACGAAGCCGTCGACCGCGCGCTCGTCTTCCCGGTGCTCTGCGGTTCGGCGACCAATCCGATCGGCGTCGACCAGCTCGCCGACTTCATTTGCCGGGTCGGACCAGCGCCCGGCGACCGGGATCCGATCATCGAGCCCGATCCGGACGGGCTGCCGATCGTCTTCGTCTTCAAGACCTCGGTCAACGAGTTCCTCGGGCAGATCTCGATCTTCAAGGTGCTGTCCGGCACCGTGCGCACCGACGACGTCCTCGTGAACCCGCGCACCGGCGCCAAGGAGCGCCTGCACAACCTGATCTCCCTCACCGGCGCGTCACACACCGCACTCGACCGGGTGGTCGCCGGCGACATCGCTGCGACAACGAAACTCGCCGACACCCGCACCGGCGACACGCTCGGCGCCGATGCCAACACGGCGACGGTCACGGTGCCGGACCTGCCGCGTCCCGTCTACCGGGTGGCCATCGATGCGATCGCGCAGTCTGACGAGGATCGGCTCGCGACCAGCCTGCGTCGGCTCGTCATCGAGGACCCGACGCTGAGGGTCGAGCACGACGCGTCGACGGGACAGACGCTGCTCGGCGGCGCCGGCGAGACCCACGTGCGCGTCGCGCTGTCACGCATCGAGCGCGCCGGCGTGGCGGTCGCCGTCGACGACATGCGGGTGCCGTACCGCGAGACCCTCGCCGGTTCCGTCGAGGTCGAGGGCAAGTACAAGAAGCAGAGCGGCGGCCACGGTCAGTTCGGCGTCGCCACGGTCCGCTTCGAGCCGCTCCCCGAAGGGTCCGGGTTCGAGTTCGACAGCGAGGTGAGCGGTGGTGTCATCCCGAGGAACCTCGTCCCCGCCGTCGGCGCCGGAGTCCGCGAGGCGATGGAGCGCGGCGGCCACCACGGCTTCCCGATGGTCGACATCCGGGCGGTGTGCACGGGCGGCAAGCACCACTCGGTCGACTCCTCGGAGATGGCCTTCAAGATGGCGGGGTCGCTGGCGCTGAAGGCCGCGATCGCCGAGGTGGGCGTCGAGGTGCTCGAACCCGTCAGCCTGGTCCGAGTGCACATCCCCTCCGACCACCACGGCGACGTACTCGGCGATCTCAACTCCCGCCGCGGCCACATCTTGGGCAACGCCACCGACGACGACGGCGAGGTGACCACGATCGAGGCACTCGTGCCGACGGCCGAGATCGTCCGGTACGCGATCGACCTCCGCTCGATCGGCGGCGGCCGAGGGTCGTTCGAGGTCGAACATCACAGCTACCAGAAGCTGCCGCCGAACCTCGTCGCGTCGCTCCCGAAGAACGCCGACTGACCGCGCCCGGCTGCGCGCGGAGTCCGGCGCGCGTAGCGTGTGGTCCGCATGAAGGTCACGGTCATCGGTGGCGGCTCCACCTACACACCCGAGCTGGTGGAGGGACTGCTCTCCCGACGCGAGGCGCTCGGCCTGCACGAGATCCACCTCGTCGACCGCGACGCCGACCGCCTGCGCGTGCTCGGCCCGTTCGCGCAGCGCATGGCCGAGGCGGTC
>JBGSII010000379.1:0-8628 GCA_041742555.1 Ilumatobacteraceae bacterium | reverse complement strand
GGCGAGCACCTTGGCGAGGCGGGCGGGTTCGTTGCCCTCCCAGTCCTTCTGCGGGGCGAGGCGGATGCGAGCGCCATTGGCGCCGCCGCGCATGTCCGAGCCGCGGAACGTGCGAGCGCTGTCCCACGCTGTCGTCACCATCTCGCTGACGCTCAGGCCACTCGCCGCGATGCGAGCCTTGACGGCATCGACGTCGTAGCCGGTGGCGCCGGTCGGGATCGGGTCCTGCCAGATCAGGTCCTCGGCGGGAACCTCGGGCCCGATGTAGCGGGACTTCGGTCCGAGGTCTCGGTGGGTGAGCTTGAACCAGGCCCGGGCGAACACCTCGGAGAAGTACGCAGGATCGGCGTGGAATCGCTCGGAGATCTCCCGGTAGATCGGGTCCTTGATCATCGCCATGTCGGCGTCGGTCATCATCGGCATGCGTCGGATGGACGGGTCCTCGACGTCGACCGGCATGTCCTCGTCGGCGATCCCGACGGGCCACCACTGCCAGGCGCCCGCCGGGCTCTTGGCGAGCTCCCACTCGTACTTGAACAACAGGTCGAAGTAGCCGTTGTCCCAGCGCGTCGGGTGCGTGGTCCACGCTCCTTCGATCCCGGAGGTGACGGTGTCGCGTCCGACGCTGCGGCTGTCGTGGTTCATCCAACCCAAGCCCTGCTCTTCGATCCCGGCGCCTTCCGGTTCGGGGCCGAGTGCCGCAGCGTTGCCGTTGCCGTGGGCCTTGCCGACCGTGTGGCCGCCGGCGGTGAGCGCCACCGTCTCCTCGTCGTTCATCGCCATCCTCGCGAAGGTGACGCGGATGTCCTGAGCGGTGCGCAACGGGTCGGGCTGGCCCCCGACGCCTTCGGGGTTCACGTAGATCAGGCCCATCTGGACCGCGGCGAGCGGGTTCTCGAGCGATTCACGGTCGTCGGCGTCGTACCGGCCGGACTCGAGCCATTCCTTCTCTGATCCCCAGTAGATGTCCTTCTCCGGGTGCCAGATGTCGGCGCGTCCGAGGCTGAACCCGAACGTCTTCAGCCCCATCGACTCGTAGGCGACGTTGCCGGCGAGCACCATGAGGTCAGCCCAGCTGAGCTGGTTGCCGTACTTCTTCTTGATCGGCCACAGCAGGCGGCGGGCCTTGTCGAGGTTGGCGTTGTCGGGCCACGAGTTGAGTGGTGCGAAGCGCTGGTTGCCCGTGCCCGCGCCGCCGCGGCCGTCGGCCGTGCGATAGGTGCCGGCAACGTGCCAGGCCATGCGGATCATCAGCCCGCCGTAGTGACCCCAGTCGGCGGGCCACCAGTCCTGGCTGTCGGTCATCAGTGCTTCGAGGTCCTGCTTCACCGCTGCCAGATCGAGCGACCTGACGGCCTCGCGGTAGTCGAAGTCGGGATCCATGGGGTTCGTCTTCGCATCGTGCTGGTGCAGGATGTCGAGATTGAGGGTGCTCGGCCACCATCCGGTCGGGGTCATGTCCGACTGCACGTTGGCGCCGTGGACGACCGGGCAGACGGCCTCGTTGCTGTTGCTCATGGCTCTCCTGTGGGTGTGTGGGTTGTGGTTGCGGAAGAAGTGGTGGCCGCGTGCTCGCGGCAGGTGGGGCAGCGGCCCCAGTAGACGACCTCGGCCTCGTCGATGTCGAAGCCATGGGTGTCGCTCGCAGTCAGGCACGGCCGCGCCCCGAGAGCGCAGTCGACGTCGCCGACGTGACCGCAGTCTCGACAGACCACGTGGTGGTGGTTGTCGCCAGCACGCGTCTCGTACCGAGCGGCGGATCCGCTCGGTTGGATCCGGCGCAGCAGGCCGAGGTCGCTGAGCGTGTTGAGCGTGTCGTAGACGGACTGGCGCGAGATCGTCCCGATCTGTTCGCGCACGCCGTGCAACACGTCATCGGCGGTGGCGTGCGGCTGCGCGCCCACCGTGTCGAGCACGGCCAGGCGCTGCGCCGTGACGTAGATGCCGTGCTCTCGGAGCAGTTGGGCGGGCTCGATGATCACGGGACAACTCTACCAGAGAAATGGAATAAGTACAAATCTTGATGAGATCGGCAATCGCCGACCACGTCAGTGCGCCCGCCGGCTCGGCGACCCGGCCGGGGAACCCTGTGACACCCCTTCTCTAGGGTTGTCGGCATGGAGATCGCGGGGGTGCTCGAGCGGGTGGGGCGCATCGGTGCCGTGCGGGCCGATCGTGCTGCGGGTCGTTGTGATCGCGAGGCGGCGTTGGTGGAGGTGCGCCGGGTGCGGGCGTGGCTGGACGCCTCCGAGGCCGAGTTGGTTCGCGCCCTTGCGGCTGAGGTGTCGTTTCCGGAGCAGACGATCGCGGTGTCGTCGAAGGGCTCAGTGGGCCAGGCGTCGGCGGTGATCGAACGAGCGTCGACGCTGGAGTCGATCCCGGCGATCGCTGCGGCCTTGGATGCTGGTGCGGTGACGGCTGGTCATGTCGACGCCGTCACCCGGGTGGGGAAGTCCCTCGAGCCGGCGCAGCGCGAGGCATTGTTGGATCGGGTCGACGCATTGGTGGCTGTGGCGGAGCACGCGTCGGAAGCGGAGTTCGCTCGGCGGGTCCGTGACGAGGCCCGCCGTCTCCAGGCCGCCGACGGGATGGATCAGCTCGAGCGTCAGCGGCGAGCGACGAGTCTTCGGTCCTGGGTCGATGTCGAGGGGATGTGGAACATCCGGGGCCGGTTCGATCCGCTCACCGCGGTACGGCTCGATGCCCGCCTTGCGGAGACGGTCGAGGCGTTGTTCACCACGGCGACACCGGACACCTGCCCCAGCGAACCGGTCGCGAAGCAGGATCACCTGCGGGCCCTGGCGCTCGCCGACCTGGTGTTGTGTGGTGGGGGCCGATCGAAGCCCGGGCGTCCCGAGTTCGTGGCGGTCATCGACGCTGACGCACCAATGGCTGCGGGTCCCGCGGTGGCGTTCTCGATCCCGATCGAAGTGCCGTGGCAGGTGCTCGCGGCACTGGCCGGTGATGCCGATGTCCACACCGTGGTGGTGCGTAACGGGGTGGTGTTGCATGCGCCGGGCAACCTGAATCTGGGGCGCACGACACGGTTGGCGAATCGAGCACAACGCCGGGCGTTGCGCGGCTGGTACGCGACGTGTGCGATCCCGGGTTGTGCGGTGCACTACGACCGTTGCGTCGTGCATCACGTCATCTGGTGGCGCAACGACGGCTGCACCGATCTCGACAATCTGCTGCCGGTGTGTACGCGGCATCATCACATGATCCACGACGCCGGCTGGGAGGTGACGCTGGGTCCGAACCGCGAACTCACCATCCGGTTCCCCGACGGCACGGTGCAGGCCACCGGGCCACCCACCATCCGCGCCGCCTGAGAGCGGGGTTCGAGAGCGGGGTGGAGCGCTCGGTTGGAGCGCGGGTTTGGGCGTTATCGAGCGCCGTACTCGACGGCCGTGAACGGCCAGTCGGTGTCGAGCCACGTCGAGATGGCCCGCCACGTGATGACGTCCATCTCCGCCCGGCTCGCACGGACCCATGAACTGACCGCGGCATCAGCGGTCTGCGAGGGGTAGATGTAGAGGCATCCGATGACGTCGTCTCCGTCGAGAATCGAATACGTGAAGCCGGAACGTTGCTCGAAGTCTCGAGCGTGTCGTTCCAGATCCGCGCGGTTGGCGTCGAGCGTCATCGGCGTGGGCCACCGCCCGTCGGGGAAGCCGGGGGTCTGGCAGATGTGGTCGATGCTCGACATCCACGCGGCGTGGTCTCGTTCGTTGTGGTGCGGCCCCAGTGGTTCCAGTCGGAAGCCGGGACCCACGAAGCCGAGTGGCACGACGAAGTCATCGTCGACGAGCGGCATCTCGTCATGGTAGAGCCGCGGCATCTCGACACAGCGCTCGCTCGTGCGACGGGGACGAGGTGCGGAGCCATCGTGCAGACCTGGCCGGGCCGACGATCTGGCCGAGCGTCGACTCCCTAAGGTGGAGCGATGAGCGACAAGGTGGAGCGATGAGCGACGATGCGAACCGGGTTCGGCGGCTGGTCGGCGTGTACGACGCGGACGGAACCATGCTCGGTGAGCTCAGCTACTTCGTGGGGGCGAGACTCGGTCGGGCGCACTGCGCCTTGTGCGACATCACCCACGGTCTCGTTCGCGAGCGCACCGATTGGCGCGCTGCCCGAGACGACCTGCCGGTCGAGTTCGTCACCTACCACCGTGACGACCAGCCCGACGACGTACGAGCGGCCATCGGGGATCGGCTGCCGGCGGTCGTCGCGGAGACGGCGAGTGGGGTCACTCTGCTCCTCGGCGGCGACGAACTCGAGGCGTGTGACGGCGACCCGCAGTCGTTGATCGCCGAGGTGCGCCGAGCCGTCATCGATCGGGGGCTGTCGTTGGCGCCGACCTGACGCGTGCGGCTGGGTCGCCGGAATCGCGGGTGCGGCGCCGGTGCGAGAATGAGGCGAACACCCCACGGGGTATCATGATCCCGTGCTCGGCAGATGGAAGAGGGCAGCCACCCGACACCGGGAGACAACGCACGGACCGACCGTCGACGGGGAGCATTCCGGGCGTCCCAGCCCGTCGGTGCCACCCTCGGACCCGGTCGCGGATCAGCTCGATCGCCGGCTGGCTTCGATCGAGCACGCGCTCGCATCGGTGTCGTCCGGGGCGAGCCTGTGCACCATCTCCCGCTCCGCTGGCTCGGTGCCCGGGGCCAAGTACCTCGAGGGCCAGATGGCCGCGGTGCTGGAAGTCCGTCGTGGGGTTGGCGCAGGCCGCCCCCTCGGCGAGGTCCTCGACGAGCGTGCCAGCGCGTGGGCCGTCGAACTCTCGCGAGTGGCCGAGCGGTCGATGGGTCCGGATTGGCTGGCCTACCGGGCCGGGGGTGTCGACGAACTCGAGTCGATGCGGAACGGCGAAGCGTCGGAGCCGACTGAACGCCTCACGCCCTGATGACTGTTGGCGCAGCGAACAGCGTCGACGCTCACCCGATGACGACGGGAATCGCTCCGAAGTCGCCTGGGTCGGTCTCGAGTCCGGTGCTCCCGCGAACCAGCAGGGTCACCACGTCGCCGTCGTCAGCGCCGCTCACGTCGAGTTCGACCGAGTAGGGGAGCGCCACGCCGAGGTTGCCCGCCATCGTCACGATGCGATCGAACTCGTTGTCGGCTCGACCGGCCTCGAACGCACTCACGATGATCGTGGCCTCGAACCCCATGCCCACGCCTTCGACGGTCAGCAACCCGGCGGGAACGTTCGTCCCGACCTCGGGCGTGGTCACCGTGGCGACGTCACTCGCAGCGGAGAGCACGAACCAGCCGTCGTCCGGCCCGAGCTGACGGAGGAACAGCACGCTGCGGGCTTCGCCGATCCGAACGCCCTCCGCTGACGCGAACACCTCGATCTCCCCGCTGCGCGCATCGCCGGCGCGGAATTCGCCGATCATCGGTCCGTCACCGAAGACGGCGGCCAGAAAGTCGTTCGCAGCCTCCTCTGGCGTCGTGAACACCACATCGCCGGACGGCCAGATGGCAGGCTGCATCACCGTCGGCTCCGTCGTCGAGGGCTCGGTGGACGGCGCTGCGGTGGTCGGCGCTGCGGTTGTCGGCGCCGCAGTGGTCGGTGCCGCAGTCGTGGGGGCGGCGGTCGTGGTCTCGTCCGTCGTGCCGTCGCTCGACGACTCGCTTCCACACGCTCCGACCAGTGCGATCGAAGCGATGAGAACCAGGCATGTCCGAATGCGAAGCATGGTGGGCTCCTCTCTGTGCACCGTGACCGTCGGCGACTGCCAGACGACGCTGCAGTCGCGACGACACGACGTCTCTGATCTCACCCTAGGCACGGTGGCGCGGATGCGCCAGGGCCACACGTCCCGGCTGCGCGAGCGTGCGAGCCGAGGAGCTACAGGCTCGCTTCGATCGCGGCAACCAGCGCGGGGTCGTCGGGTGCCGTCGTCGGCGCGAAGCGGGTGATCGTCCCCTCAGGCGTGATGAGGAACTTCTCGAAGTTCCAGCGGATGTCGCCGCTGTGACCCTCGGCATCGGCGACCTCGGTGAGCACCTCGTAGATCGGGTGGCGGTCGTCGCCGTTGACGTCGATCTTCTCCATCAGCGGGAACGTGACGCCGTAGGTGGTGGAGCAGAACGTCTCGATCTCCTCGGCGGTGCCCGGCTCCTGGCCGAGGAACTGGTTGCACGGGAACCCGATGACCGTGAACCCCTTGGGGCCGTAGGTTTTCTGGAGCTCTTCCAGTCCGGTGTACTGGGGCGTCAGTCCGCACTTCGAGGCGACGTTGACCGCGAGGATCGTCTTGCCGTCGTAGGCGGCGAGCGAGGTGGGCTCGCCCTGGAGGGTGTGGATGGGTGCGTCGCTGATCGTCATGGTCGCCGATTGTTGCCGACGCAAGGGCGATTCGTCGTGTCGGCGGTCGTTGCGGCATGCGACACGGCGACCGGGCAGCGGTCGAACCGCCGGGAGGTAACATCGGGGCGACGAACAGACCGGTTTCCGGGCTGTCCAGTGTCCAGTCGGAGAGGATCACAGATTCAATGTCGTTGCGACCACCCAGACGGCTTGTCGACGTCGTCACGGCGGTGGTGCTGGTCGGACTCGTGGTCGTGCTCGTGCCGATCTGGGCCGTGCATCGAGCGGTCTCTGCGGTTCGTGTCGGGCGACCGATGGGCAGCACTCGTCGAATCCGGAGGGTCAACGCCGACGACACCGCGCTCGACGACGTGCTCAGTGGCGGTGAGCCGGTGATCATCGAGGGACTCATCGAGCGGCTCGGCCTCCCGCTGGTTCCCGATCTCGAGGGTCTGCGACGGCTCGCGGAGAACGACATCTCGGCGTTCCGCGTCAGGTCCCATGAGCTGCACTCGCCGTACTTCCTGTACGTCGGTGACTACGGCGCCAAGCTCGCCCGCGTCGACGAGATGACGCTGTCGGAATTCCTCGATTTCATGTTCGAATCCGATGACGCCGATCGGGACGTCTGCACGTACCGGCTGTTCGCTGTGTCCGATCTCGATGGTGCGGTCGGCGAGATCATCGACACGATCGCAGATGGGATCTCGGAGCTGACCGAGCGGCACACCGACCGTCAGGCGAGCGGCATCTGGATCGGCTCGAAGGGGGTCGTGACACCGCTCCACCACGATGCCTGGACCGGGCTCCTCTTTCAGTTCAGCGGATCGAAGCGCGTGCTGATGTTCCCCCCGACTGAACGTCCGAATCTCTACTTCACCTCACCGTTCGCAGCGACGGATCGGTGGAGCACACTGCCGGCGCGGTCGAGCGAGGCCGATCCGGTCGAGTTCCCGCGGTACGTTCGTGCCAATCGCTTCGAGGCGCAGCTCGAGGCTGGCGAGGTCCTGTTCATCCCGCCGTTCTGGTCGCACGAGGTCGAGGCGCTCGAACCCAACATCAGCATTCCGTTCCGGTTCAGCGCGCGTGTGGTCGACCAGCTCAACCCGGGATTCCTGAGGCCGGCGTTCGAGGTCCTCCACCGCAAGTACCTCGCCCCTGCTGCGGTTCGCTAGGTCGGCTCCGAGGTCGTCGCGGGTCCCTCGATCGAGGTGATCTCGACCGCAACCTCGTACAGCGCCCAGCAGAGATAGCGGTACTCGACCCGATACGTCGAGCAGAACTCGCGGAAGGCCTTGAACTCGTGCTGCTTCCAGTTCGGGTAGTTGAAGTACTCGTTGAAGACGATGATCGACCCCGGCCGAATCCGAGGTGCCAGGTTGTCGAGCACGGTCTTTGCCGAGCTGTAGATGTCGGAGTCGATGTGGACGAACGCCACGTCGGCGGTGTGGACCTCGAGGAACTGTGGCAGCGTCTCGTCGAACCATCCGACATGCAACTCGACCGTGTCGGCGACGACGGGGATGCCCTCGCCGCGGAAGGCGCCTTTGTCCATGGTGTATCCCGACCACGCTTCGGGAAGCCCGTCGAACGAGTCGAAGCCATGGATGGTGCGACCGGGGTTGCGGCGGGCGATGTGGTTGATCGTGCCCCCCGACCGAACGCCGAACTCGAGGTAGAGCCCGTCGAGGTGGGCGCAGTTGGATGCGTAGGTGAGGACCGCGTACGCATCTTTCCGAATGAGCGCGTCGCTCATGTTGGTCGTGATGTAGTCGACGGTCTCGTCGAGCGCCCGCTGCAGGAGCGCGTAGTGCGGGTGCCAGCGGTTCGAGTAGTAGTAGCTGCCGTAGTAGGAACGTGTCGCGGCGGTGACGATGGGGCTGACGATCCGGTCGACGTACGCTCTGGCCCTGGTGACCGCTGAAGGGGGAATGTTCGGTCGGCGTCGTCCCACCCCGTGAGGCTAGGTCCGAACGTCACACATCGGTACCCTCGATCCCGTGAGGAGCAGCAGTCCGCGCGAGGTCTCGGTGGATGACGCTGAACTCGTCGAGGCGATCCATCGGCATCGGTTGGTGTCGTTCGCACGGCAGGCGTCCGCCCTGTCGCCGGCGCCGTCCTGGGCGGAACCCGCGGTGTCGACGTGCGCCCACATCGGTGAGCAGTGCCAACACGACCGTGATGTCATCGTCGCCGCCCTCCACCGCGGTGGCGTCGACGTGCGGTGCACCGACGAGCCCGGCCCGCAGCAGCGACACACCATCAATCTGCGCGTGAGCGACCACGCCACCGCCGCCCGCGCC
>JBGSII010000378.1:0-15819 GCA_041742555.1 Ilumatobacteraceae bacterium | reverse complement strand
TCGGCCTCGGCGCGAGACATCAGCACGACGGCGCTCGCGCCATCGGAGAGCTGCGATGCGTTCCCGGCGGTGACCGTGCCGTCCTTGTCGAAGGCCGGGCGCAGCGAGCCGAGGCTCTCCATGCTGGTACCGGGACGGACGCCTTCGTCGGTCTCGACGAGGATCGGGTCGCCCTTGCGCTGCGGCACGGCGACCGGCACGATCTCGTCGGCGAGGCGGCCGTCCTTGATGGCGTTGGCGGCGCGCTCGTTCGACATCACGGCCATCTCGTCCTGCTGTTCGCGCGTCAGGCTCTCGCCCGATGCGTAGCGGTCCGTGCCGAGGCCCATCAGGCACGCGTCGAACGAGCACCACAGGCCGTCGGCGATGATCGCGTCGCGCAGTTCGGTGTTGCCGTACTTGAAGCCGCCGCGAGCACCGTCGGCGATGTATGGGGCGTTGGTCATCGACTCCATGCCCCCGGCCACCACGATGTCGGCCTCGCCGGCAGCGATCATCTGGTTCGCAAGGTAGATCGAGTTGAGCCCAGACAGGCACACCTTGTTGACGTTCACCGATGGAACGCTCATCGGGATGCCGGCTTTGACAGCAGCCTGGCGGCTGGGCACCTGGCCTTGGCCGGCCATCAGCACCTGACCCATGATCACGTGCTCGACCTCGTCAGGGGCCACGCCGGCGCGCTCGAGTGCCGCGGCGATGGCGAAGCCACCGAGGTCAGCAGCCGAGAACGACGAGAGCGCGCCGCTCATCTTCCCGATCGGAGTGCGAGCGCCAGCGACGATGTACGAACCGGTAGAAGCCATGTGCGAACGCTACCCCCATCCCCCAACCCCCGAAAAATGTATGGATCCGCGCGCTGAGCGAGCAGATCCATACATTTTTCGGGCGAGATCGTGGCAGGGACGACTGTGGGGCCCGCTTTGTCCGTCGTGATTACCGATCAGTAACCTCACGCGCCATGCAGGAGATCCTCGAGGCCATCCAGTCCGGTGCCAGCGGCGACGACATCGCCAACCTCCCGATTCCCGAGAGCTATCGGGCGGCGTACGTCCGTCGCGAGGACACGGCGATGTTCGAAGGGGTCGACTCGTGGGACAAGGATCCCCGCAAGTCGCTGCACGTCGACGAGGTGGCAACGCCGGAGATCGCGCCCGACGAGGTCTACATCGCCGTGATGGCGTCGAGCATCAACTTCAACACGGTGTGGACCTCGATCTTCGAGCCGCTGCCGACGTTCGGGTTCCTCGACAAGATGGGACGCCAGAACGAGTGGGGCAAGCGCCACGCTCTGCCGTACCACGTCGTGGGCTCCGACGCGTCCGCGGTCGTGCTGCGCGTTGGGTCGGCGGTTCGCAACTGGAAGCCGGGCGATCACGTCACGGTGCACTGCAACTACGTCGACGATCAGGACCCCAGCGCCCACAACGACTCGATGCTTGCGACCAACCAGCTGATCTGGGGTTTCGAGACCAACTTCGGTGCGCTCGCTGACCTGTCCGTGGTCAAGGCGAACCAGCTGATGCCCAAGCCGACGCACCTCACGTGGGAGGAGTCGGCGGTCAATGCGCTGTGCAGCTCCACCTCGTATCGCATGCTCGTCAGCGAGAACGGCGCCCGCATGACCCAGGGAGACAGTGTGCTGATCTGGGGCGCCACCGGTGGTATCGGCGGCTACGCCGTGCAGTACGTCCTCAACGGCGGCGGCACACCGATCGGTGTGGTCTCCTCGCCTGAGCGGGCCGAGCAACTCAACCGGATGGGCTGCGAAGCGGTCATCGATCGACGCGCCGAGAACTACCAGTTCTGGTCCGACGAGAACACCCAGGACGAGTCTGAATGGCGCCGGTTCGGCAAGAAGATCCGCGAGCTCAACAACGGCGAAGACGTCGACATCGTCTTCGAGCATCCCGGCCGCTCGACGATGGGCGCCTCGGTCTTCGCTGCCAAGCGCGGCGGCACGATCGTCACCTGTGCAGCCACGTCCGGGTACATGGTCGAGTTCGACAACCGTCACTTCTGGATGAAGTTGAAGAACCTGATCGGTTCGCACTTCGCGAACTACGCCGAGTCGTATGCGGCGAACAAGCTCCTCGACCAGGGCAAGATCCAGCCGCTGCTCACGAAGACCTACTCGCTCGATCAGGTCGGCGAAGCATCGCTGGCCGTTCACCACAACGAAGCCGACGGCAAGCTCGGGGTGCTGTGCCTCGCCCCGTCCGAGGGCCTCGGGATCTCCGACCCCGAGAAGCGCGAGCGCATCGGCGAAGACAAGATCACCGTCTTCCGCAGCGCGTGACGTTTCCCGCCGCTGTCCTGTGGGACATGGACGGCACGCTCGTCGACACCGAGCCGTACTGGTTCGAGGCCGAGTTCGAGCTGGTCGCCGAGTTCGACGGCACGTGGACCGAGGATGACGCGCTGTCGCTCGTCGGCTTCGACCTGCTCGACTCGGCGCACGAGCTCCGAACCCGTGGCGGTGTGCGGCTCGAGCCCGACCAGGTCGTCGATCGGCTGCTCCAGAGCGTCATCGCCCGAGTTGCGCAGGCGTTGCCGTGGAGGCCGGGCGCACCCGAGCTGTTGGCCGACTGCGTCGCCGCGAAGATCCCGTGTGTCATGGTGACGATGTCGTGGCGCCGCCTCGCAGAAGCAGTCATTGCGTCGGCGCCCACTGGCTCGTTCGTGACCTCGATCACTGGCGACGAGGTTTCCAACGGCAAGCCGGATCCCGAGCCGTATCTCGCGGCCGCTGCGGCGCTCGGGGTCGACCCAGCGGACTGCGTAGCGATCGAGGATTCGCCGACCGGGGTTGCCTCCGCGCTGGCGGCCGGTTGTGCGACGCTGGGGGTCCCCCATGTCGTCCCCCTCGCTGCCGCCCCCGGGCTCACCCTCGTCGACTCTCTCGTCGGCGTCTCCGTCGCCGATCTCGGCCGACTTCGAGCCGACTGAGCCAGCGCACGACGACCGGGCGATCGGTGACAGACGGCCCGGCCGCGGTCGCCTGTTCGGGATCGCTGGGCTCGTCGTCGCACTGTCCGTGGTCGTCGGAGCGGCCGTCTACGTCGCGAGCAACGAGCAACCACCGCCGCCCAGGCCCGACATCCCGTTGGACGCCTGGGTCCCGTATTGGGCGCTCGATGCGTCGCTGCCAGATGCGCGCGAACGGGTTCCGTCGATGCGCGAGGTGTCGCCGTTCTGGTTCAACGCGGTCGGCGTCGACCAGATCGTCGTCGACCCGAATGCGTCGGCGGAGCTGACCTCGGAGTTCATGGACACCGTCGAGGGCCTCGACGTCGACGTGGTGCCCTCGATCATCGACGCACTTCCCGCCGGGGAGATGGCGGCGATTCTCGCCGATCCGGCGGCGCGCGCCGCGCACGTCGCGACGATCCGAGCGTTCGCTTCCGACGGCGGATACGACGGCATCGACATCGACTACGAGCAGTTCGCCTTCGCCGACGGCCGCGACACGTGGGCAGCGACGAGACCGAACTGGGTGGCGTTCATCGAGGAGTTGGCCGCGGCGCTGCACGCCGACGGTCGCTCGCTCACCGTGAGCATCCCGCCGGTGTACGACGCCGGACAGACCGACGAGAGCGGCTTCTGGGTCTACGACTACGGCGCCATCGTCGAACACGTCGACCGCATTCGCATGATGACCTATGACTTCTCGGTGTCACAGCCAGGACCGATCGCCCCGCTCGAGTGGGTCGAATCGGCGATCGTCGGGGCCATCGAGGCGACGGGCTCGCCCGACAAGCTGGTGCTCGGACTTCCCGCCTACGGTCGCAACTGGCCGGTGGCGACGGACGGGGTCTGCCCGCCCGATGTGCCGGGTCGGACCAGCGTGTCGGCACGTTCGGTCGACGACCTGATCGCTCGCCGCGCGGTCACTCCGCTGCGGGTCGACGAGACCGGCGAGTGGCAGTTCGCCTACGAGCTGGAGCTCGGCGACGGCACCACCACCTGCGTCCAGACCCGCCAGGTGCACTATGTCGACGGCGACGGCATCGCCCTGCGGATGGATCTCGCTCGGCACTACCGTCTCGACGGCGTCGCGCTGTGGGCGTTCGGATTCGACGATGCGGCGGTGTGGGACGCGATCCTGCCGACGGTCGCCGATCCAAACACGACGTCGCCCACCGAGTAGAACGAATCCATGACAGTCGGCGAAGCATGGATCATCGACGCGGTGCGCTCGCCGCGCGGCATCGGCAAGCAGGGCAAGGGAAGCCTCGCTCACCTCCACCCCCAGAAGATTCTCGGCCAGGTGTTGAACGGGTTGCGCGATCGTGTCGGATTCGATCCAGCCGACGTCGACGACGTGGTGTGCGGCAACGGCTCGCACGCCGGCGACCACGCCCACGACATCGGTCGGATGGCTGTCCTCGACGCGGGGTGGCCCATCTCGGTCCCCGGCG
Organism: Ilumatobacteraceae bacterium; assembly: GCA_041742555.1. Lineage (GTDB taxonomy): Bacteria > Actinomycetota > Acidimicrobiia > Acidimicrobiales > Ilumatobacteraceae > Sva-07. The sequence goes on along the minus strand of JBGSII010000378.1, from coordinate 11,401 downwards.
TCACGCTGAACCGCTTCTGCGGGTCGGGCCAGCAGGCGGTCACGTTCGCTGCGATGGGTGTCGGTGCCGGTCACCAGGATCTCGTGATCGGCGCGGGAGTCGAGTCGATGAGTCGGCCGGCGCGCAACGGCACCGATGGCTTCCACGCCAACAACGAGCATCTGCTGGCGACGCATCCGCAGGTGCCACAGGGATTGTCCGCCGACCTGATCGCCACGCTCGACGGCTACACCCGAGTCGAGGTCGACGCGCTCGGTCTCGAGAGCCAGCGCCGGGCCGCAGCCGCGATCGCCGAGGGGCGTTTCGATCGAAGCCTGATCACGATCCACAACGACGACGGCAGCGTGGCGCTCGACCACGAGGAATACCCGCGTCCGGAGACGACCGCCGAGGGGTTGGCTGCGCTTCACCCGAGCTTCACCAAGTTCGTCGACTTCAAGTTCGAACAGAGCGATCTCACGATGGCTGAACTCATGGCACAGAAGTACCCCGGCGTCGAACTGCACAACGTCCACCATGCCGGCAACAGCTCGGGCGTCGTCGACGGTGCGGGCGCCGTGCTCGTCTCGTCGCCGGACTTCGCACGCGCTCACGGGCTCACCCCTCGGGCGCGGATCGTGATGTCGGCGGTCGCCGCCGACGAACCGCTGATCATGCTCACCGCGCCCGGCCCAGCGGCCAACAAGTGCCTCGAGCGCGCCGGCATGACCGTCGACGACATCGACCTGTTCGAGGTCAACGAAGCGTTCGCCTCGGTGGTGCTGCGGTTCCTGCGCGACACCGGCGCCGACCCGCTGAAGATGAATGTGAACGGCGGGGCGATCGCGCTCGGCCACCCCATCGGCGCGACCGGGGCGATGCTGATCGGCACGCTGATCGACGAACTCGAGCGTCGCGACCTGCAGACCGGCCTCGTCGCAATGTGCACGGGCGGCGGCATGGGTACCGCCACCATCATCGAACGCATCTAGGGCTGTCAATCAGCGTTTGTCCTCTCGCCCGACGACACGAGGGCACCGCACAGATCCGGCAGCCATGTGCGGCGACGAAATCGTCGAGCCGCACCAACCCCTCTCGGCACTTCGGGGATGCGCTGCCGAACGTGCAGCTTTCTCGGTGGCGTGGGTTCCGCAACGCGGGACTCACGCCACCGAGTTCCCTGAGAGCGTTGCGATGTTGGAGACCCCTCCCACCCTGTAACCCAACGCCGGCTGAGTGGCAGGCGTCGCGGTCGACGAGGTGGCCGTCGGAGACGGCCCGGGACGAGTACTCACCGCGACGACGAGTCCGGCCACCGCCGTGATGATCGAGGCTGGGCCCTCAGTCGTCGAGCTTGTCGAGGCCTCGGCGGGCGAACCACATCGTCAGGGCGCTGATCACCACGAGGGCGACAACACCTCCCCAGGTGTTCTCCCAACTGACGTCGCCGACCCAACCTTGGCGTGCGAGCCGCAGGACGTTCGTGAACGGGTTGATCCGTGCGACGGTGTGCAGCCATCCCTCCATGACGTACAGCGGGGTCTGGGCCTCGCTGAGGAACAGGCCGATGAACAGGGTCAGCTGCATGAGCGCCGCCGCGCGCATGTCACGGAACCGATAAGCGAGTCCCAGCCCCCAGCCCGTCCCCGCGGCCGCGATTCCCAGCCCGGCGACGTACAACGGCACGATGCTGAGCACCCCGTGGTTCCAGCGAGCTCCGAACACGACACCGACCGTCATCACGAGTGTCGTCACCACGAATGAACGTCCCAGCGCTCCGATGAGCGGGCCGACGATCAACGACGAGCGCGGCGCCGGCGCCAACCGCAATCGGTCGTAGAAGCCGGTCTCGATGTCGCGAATCGCGGCGAGTCCGATGCCGACACCGGCAAACCCGGATCCCAGCAGGATGGCGAGCGGCATGAACCAGTTGATGGATCGATCGGTGGGAAACCCCGGGATCTGGGTGATCGCGAAGAACGAGCCCGAGAAGGCGATCGCCTGGAACACCGGCATGACCAACGACGGGAGAAACGCCGAGGGCAATCGGCGGATGCCGCGGATGTTCCGTTTGGCGAGTCCGACGGATGCGGCCCCCACCGACGGGCGCCCCAGGTCGAGGTCGCGAATCGGAGCGAGCGGGAGAGGCGCCTCGACACTCATGACGCGGCCAGTCTCTTGGTCAGCGATCGCAGCGCGAGGGCCACGCCGCCGACGGCCATCAACGCAGGCAGGAGGATCGCTCGGAGCAGGGCCCACAATGTGAGCCCGTCGATGACGAGGTCGCGCATGCCTTCGACCAGGTAGGAGATCGGGTTGTAGTCGGCCATCGTCGCGTAGAAACCGGTCATCGTCTCCCGCGGGAAGAACGCCGACGAGAAGAACAGGGCGATGAAAAGCAGCGGGAAAGCGCCCTGGACCGCTTCCGACGAGCCGGTCTTGATGGCCATCGTCGACATGACCGCCCCCACGGCCAGCGCGAGCAGGGTGCCCGAGGCGATGAGTGCCAGAGCGCCGACCGGGCCCCCCTTGATCTCGAGGCCGAAGGGGAGCAGCACCACCATGAAGAACGTGGTCTGGAAGGCGCCGTAGGCCATTCCCCCGGCGAGTCGACCGACGATGATGCCCGAGCGCGTCGATGGCGACGCGAGCAGCCGGTCGAAGAATCCGTTCTCGACGTCGGTCGCAAGGGCGGTGGCTCCGGTCACGGATCCGAACAGGACCCCCTGGACGACGGCACCCGCAAGTGCGAAGTCGAGGTACGAATCGACCTCGGGAAATCCAGGCACGTCGATGGCCCGGCTGAACGCCGACGTGCCCAGGGCGATGAAGAAGAGCGGGAAGACCATCGACGGGATCACCAACGACGGTTGGCGCCACATGGCGAGGATCGCCCGCTTCGACATCGCCCACGTCTGGGCGATGTTCGAGGTGCGCAGAACGGGACGCCCCGGCGGGATCACGGACTGATCGGCGACGAGGGCGGTCACGGCGCGACCGGTTCGCTCTGGGCGCCGTCGCCCGCACCCTCGAGCCGATGACCGGTGGCCTCCGCGAACACGTCGTCGAGGCTCGGCTCGTGCAGCTCCAGATTCCGGACGTGGACGCCGGCCTCGTCGAGGCGTCTGATCACGACCGAGACTGCACCCGGACCGTCCGACAGACCGACGCCCACCGTCCCCTGGGCGCTCGGCCGGAGTTCCCCGAACTGCAGCAGGACGGCACTCGCGGTGTCGTGCATCTCGGCTGGGACTGCGACGAACAGCGTCGGGCTGCCGACCTCCGCCTTCAGTTCCGCCGGCCGGCCGCGTCGGACGATCGTTCCATTGTCGATGATCGCGATCCGGTCGGCGAGCTGATCGGCCTCCTCCAGGTACTGCGTCGTGAGCAGCACCGTCGTTCCATCGTTGTTCAGCCGCCGGATCTCCTCCCACAGCGAGATACGGCTCATCGGATCCAGACCGGTGGTGGGTTCGTCGAGGAACAGCACCGAGGGTTCGTGAATCAACGAGAGCGCCAGGTCGAGACGGCGACGCATGCCTCCCGAGTACGTGCCGACCCGACGGTCGGCGGCGGCGTTGAGACCGACACGTTCGAGCAGCTCGCGGGAGCGGCCGCGGTGGCGCGACTTCGGCAGTCCGTACAGGACCGCCTGCAACTGCAGGAGTTCAGCGCCTGTCATCAGCGGATCGATCGCCGCGTCCTGCAGCGCAACACCGATGTTGCGACGGACCTCGTCGCTCTCGCGGACGACGTCGAACCCCGCCACACGTGCACTGCCCCCGGTCGGACGCAACAGTGTGGTCAGCATCCGAACGGTTGTCGACTTCCCCGCCCCGTTCGGTCCGAGAAATCCGAAGATCTCGCCTGGTTCGACGCGAAGATCGACGCCGTCCACGGCCTTCACCACGTTGTCGCCCGAGCCGAAGTGGCGTTCGAGTCCGCGTGCGACGATCGGATACCCGCCAGGTGTCGGGTGGCTCGGTTCGAGACTGGATGCGGAAGTCATCGCCGGCCAGCTTGGCAGGCACGACGGCCCGAGTCACGAGTCAGCAGATCACCGTCCCCGGTCGGACCTGGCCCGCGGACGACGCGTGTCGAGTACGCTCGGCCGATGACTGGGGGACGGCTGGGTGGGCTCGTCGCGGTCGTCGTCGGTGCAGGCCAGACGCCGGGCGACACGATCGGGAACGGCCGCGCGATCGCGACGACGTTCGCTCGTGAGGGTGCCGAGGTGCTCTGCGTGGATCGCCTGGCCGACCGGGCCGAGGAGACGGCCGTCTCGATCCGCGACCTGGACGGTCTCGCGTCGCCGTTCGCCGCCGACATCACCGACGACGAGCAGTGTGCCGCAGTCGTCGCACGTGCGCTCGACGACTGGGGGCGGCTCGACATCCTGGTGAATGTCGTCGGCATCGGCGGACGCGGTGACGGCCCGGCACATGCCGCCGACCCCGCGGCATTCGAACGCATCATCGACGTCAATGTGACGGCCATGTGGAGGATGTGTCGGGCTGCCCTGCCCTCCATGCGCGAACGTCGGCGCGGAACCATCGTCAACGTGTCCTCGGCGGCTTCGTTCGCCGGGGGATTCCAGGTCGCGTACGAGGTCTCGAAAGCTGGCGTCAACCGTCTGACCACATCGATTGCCCAGTCGAATGCATCTCGGGGCGTGCGGTGCAACGCGATCGCGCTCGGCCTGGTCGACACGCCGATGGCGGTCGGTGGCATCGCTGACGCACGAGGCGTCCCGGTCGAGCAGGTCCGCGACGAGCGCAACCGGCAGGTACCACTGCTCGGCGGGATGGGGACGGCGTGGGACGCGGCGAACGCGGCGCTCTTCCTCGCCTCCGACGAGTCACGTTTCGTGACCGGCGTGGTGCTTCCGGTCGACGGGGGAACCTCGATCCGGATCGGCTGAGGTCCGGGCGGCGGTCGAGCAGAGCACCGTAGCCCTGTCGGCGCGCGACCCAGCGACTACGTTCGCTTCATCGGAACGAGCAATTGGGCCCGCCAGGCATGAGCACGCCTCGGAGCGAAGCTGGTCACTCCCATTCGCCGGTCCAGCGTTCCGACCCGGGTGCGGGGCACCTGGCCACTCGGGTCTTCGCAGTTCCGTCGAACCCGCAGCGGTTCCGGCGCCCGACCGACGCCGTACTGCTGGTCCTGTCGCTGGTGGTCATCGGCGTCACCGCGGGTGCGGTGAACGACACCGGCGACTTCGAGCGAAGTCTCGCCGAGTGGTTGGCGAGTCTTCCGGGGCTTCTCGACTTCGTCTGGAGCATCGCCTACGACCTCGTCCAGATCTGGGTGCTCGTCGTCGGCGTGGTCGCACTCGTCCGCGGTCGGTGGGGACTTCTCCGTGACTGGGGCGTCAGCGTCGCCATCACCACTGGTGGGGTGCTGTTCGTCGGCTGGCTCGTCGACGGCGACATTCCGGCGCTCTCGGGCAGCATCGGCGCCGTCGACGGACCCGGCGAGTTCCCCTCGCTCGCGCTCGCGGCGGGCGCTGCGACGGTTGCCGTCGCAAGTCCGTACCTCGTGAGGCCGATACGCCGGTTCGGTCGGTGGCTGGTCGGCACGGCGTGGGTTGGCGCAGTCGTCCTCGGTGTGACACAGCCGGGCGGCGGCCTGTGCTCACTCGCGATCGGGTGGGCGGCCGGTGCGTTCGTCCACCTCGTGGTCGGTTCGCCGGAGGGTTCCATGGCGTTGCACGACCTCGGTCGGGCGTTGCGCTCGATCGGCGTCGATGCGGAACCAACTTCCGCCGAAGTTCGCAATGGCGTCGTCGTTGCCCGTGCGGAGACCGCGGGGAACCGGCAACTCGACGTGAGGGTCCACGGCCGCGACTCGTGGGACAGCCAGCTCTTCGTCAAGATGTGGCGGCTCCTCTTCTACCGGTCGGGCGGGCGCAACGTGACGGTGAACCGGCGTCATCAGATCGAGCACCAGGCGTATCTGACGCTCTACGCCGAACGCGAAGGGGTGCTCGTGGCCCCGCTCGTGATCGCGGCGATGGACCAACGCGGCGACGCGCTCTTCGTCGCCGAGCGAGTCGGGTCAGCCCTCGGGAGCGACGACGCGCAGGTCGACTCTGCGCTCCTTGCGAGCTCGTGGACATCGCTGGAGCGGTTGCACGATGCCGGGATCTGCCACGGCGGTATCACACCGAGCGCGCTCCAGGTCGCCGATGGCGGCATCTACATCGGCGACTTCGACCGCGCGTCGATCGAATGGCTCGACACCTCGCGCCGACTCGACGAGGCCCAACTCCTCACCTCGACTGCCGTCGTGGTCGGCGCCGACCGGGCCATCGCGGCAGCAGTGGACGCGCTCGGCCCGGAGCGCCTGGCGGAGACCACCACATTCGTGCAGCCTGCGGCCATGTTGCCCTCCCTTCGCCGGCAGGCCCACGAGGTCGACATCGACATCGACGACCTCCGCAAAGCGGCGATCGCCGCCGTCGGCGCCGAAGAGCAGGACCTCCAGGCAATCCACCGGTTCTCCGTCGGCAACGTCGTCATGTGGATCCTCCTGGCGATCGTGTTCCATGTCATCGTCGGCGCGATCCAAGAGGTCGGTGTCGAGTCGATCATCGACGCCATCTCGGACGCGAGCCTTCCGATTCTCGTCCTTGCACTCGTCGTGGGCCAGAGTCCCCGATTCGCCGGCGCGTACAGCGTGTCGCAAGCTTCACCCATCCCCGTCGCCTATGGGCGCCTGACCCTGCTCGAGTTCGCAATCACCTTCATCAACCTGGCGGTGCCCTCGACCGCGGCGCGTGTGGCAGTGAACATCCGCTTCTTCCAGCGCAACGGTCTCGACCGAACGACAGCCATCGCCGTCGGTGGACTCGACAGTGTCAGTGGATTCATTGCGCAGATCCTCTTGATCGTCGGGATCGTCGGGTTCGGACTCGGCAGCCTGAACCTCGATCTGAGCACCTCGAACGTCGACTTCGACGGCAGGTTGGTCCTGATCGCGGTCGTCGCGCTCGGGATCGGGATCGGGATCGTCGCGTTCGTTCCGAAGTTCCGTGATCCGGTGGTGGCGGTGGTCAAGGTCACCTGGGTCAAGATCGGGCCGCTGCTGACATCGCCGCGACGGATCATCTCCGTCGTGCTCGCGAACCTGCTCGTACAGCTGCTGTTCTCACTCACCAGCTACACCGTGCTGGCGGCGTTCGGACAGGACGTCGGCTTTGCTGATGTGGTGCTGGTCAATGTCTGTGTGGCGTTGTTCGCCGGGCTGATGCCGGTGCCGGGTGGAGTGGGCGTCACCGAGGCTGCGCTCACGGCCGGGTACATCGCCATCGGTGTCGATAGTGCGAGCGCGATGGGTGCAGCGCTGTGCTATCGGATGGTCACGTTCTACATCCCGCCGTGTTTCGGGTACTTCGCGATGAACTCGCTACGACGCCAGCGCATGCTCTGAGCGTCGTCTGTCTGACGCGACGCCTCAGCTGTACTGATCGAGGATCGTCGATTCGGTCACGCGGCTGAGCGTGTCGCGAATTGCGCGCGCGGTCGGCTCGTCGACACCTTCGACGGACATCAAGTCGCTGATCGTCGCACGCTGGAGTTTGGCGAGTCCGCCGAAGTGATCGGCGACGGCGATCGCTGTTGCCGTCGGGAGCCGACTGACCCGGTGCAGCAGGCGCATGCCCTTCGGCGCAACCTCTTGGGCGAGGTCGGTGGAATCGCGACCTGGTGTGAGCGCTTGTGCTGTCAATCGAAGATTCGACACGTCGTCATCGGACAACCGCGACATCGCATCGAGTGCTTCGGCGACCGAGCGACCCGGTGGGAGATAGTCCGCGACGACGAGGTCGAGTTCGTCGTCGATCTCGCCGTACAACTCGTCGAGCTGCAACCGCAGCAGGCGGGCGTCGACGCCGAGTTCGATGATCATGGTCTCGATCTCGTCGGCGATGCGATGGACCATCTCGCCGCGTTGGACCACAGCGACGACGTCGCGAAGTGTGGCGACGTCCTCGACCTCGACCGCGGTGAGGTTGCCGATCGCGTCGTCGAGACGGACCTTGTAGCGCTCGAGCGTCTGCAGGGCCTGGTTCGCGCGGTCGAGAAGGTGGCTGACCTCACTGAGCTGTCGTTTGTCGCCGCCCGCGTACACGTTGATGACGCCCATCTCCTCGCTCGCGGACACGACCGGCACGCCGAGCGATCTCGCCACGCGTTCGGCGGTTCGGTGGCGGGTTCCGGTCTCGCTGGTCGGCACGGATGGATCGGGCACCAGGTGCACGTTCGCTCTCGCGATGCGTCCGCCGTCGGTGGACAGGATGATCGCGCCGTCCATCTTCGCCAGCTCCGACAGGCGCTGCGGGCTGTACGGGGCGTCGACGAGAAACCCACCGGAACAGATCGACAGCACATCGGCGCTGTCGCTCAGGACGAGCAGCGCACCCGCCTTCGAGCGCACGACCCGATCGATCCCGTCACGAAGGGGCGTCCCTGGAGCGACGCGAGCGAGCGCATCGCGCATCGACTCGTTGACTCCGCCGTACCGGGACTGCATCTCCTGATCCTAGATGAGCCTGCGACGTTCGTCCCGAGCGATCCTCACACGGCCGGTCGGAGCCCGCTCGGGGCCGTGTGAGCGCCGAGGCCGGCGACCGCGATCGCCTCAGACAGTGTCGCGACGCGGATGACGTCGATGTCGGCGTCGCAGCCGGGAGAGTTCGACGGAGCGATCACCCTGCGAAAGCCGAGGCGGCCGGCCTCGGCGAAACGGCGCTGTGCCTGGCTGACCTGGCGCACCTCACCGCCCAGTCCGATCTCGCCGAAGACGGCGAGATCGGCTGGCATGGGCTGATCTCGGATCGCGCTGACCACCGCGAGGCAGACACCGAGGTCGAGGCCGGGCTCGCTCAGTTTCACCCCGCCTGCCGTCGAGGCGTAGACGTCCTGGTCTGCGACGGCGACGCGTGACCGACGCCCCAGCACCGCCATGAGCATCGACAGCCGAGCGCCTTCGACTCCCAGTGCGCTGCGACGCGGCGGTACCCCGGGGACACTCGGGTTGGCGAGCGCCTGCACCTCGACGACGATCGGCCGGTGCCCTTCCATGGTGGGCACCACCACCGAGCCGGGTACTCCGGTGCGGCGATCGGCGAGGAAGAGTGACGATGCATCGGGCACAGCGATGAGTCCGCCCGCCACCATCTCGAAGAGCCCGAGCTCGTTCGTCGGCCCGAACCGGTGCTTGGCTGCTCGTAGGAGCCTCAAGGCGTGATGGCGATCGCCTTCGAACTGCAACACGGTGTCGACCACGTGTTCGAGCACACGTGGGCCGGCCAGGCCGCCTTCCTTGGTGACGTGACCGACCAGCACGATCGACACGTCGCGCTCCTTGGCTTCGTTGACCAGGCGTTGGGCGCACCCGCGGACCTGTGCGACGCTGCCCGGGAGCGAACCCACGCCAGGGTCGGACACGGTCTGGATCGAGTCGATCACGACGACATCCGGGCGAATCTGTTCGATCGCGTCGAGGATGTGCGGCAGCGAGGTCTCGGCGTGGAGCCACAGGTCGTCGCGGGTGGCGCCGAGGCGTTCAGCGCGCCGCTTCACCTGCTGAGCGCTCTCTTCGGCGGTGACGTACAAGGTCGGTCCGCTCCAACCGGCGAGGAGCTGGAGCAGCAGGGTGCTCTTGCCGATCCCGGGATCGCCGCCGAGGAGTGTGACCGATCCGGCGACGAGTCCACCGCCGAGCACGCGATCGAGTTCGTCGATGTTGGTCGGTATCGGATCGCCGTGCTCCATGCCCACGTCGCCGATACGCGTCGGCCCCGGTCGGGAGGACGCCGCCACCGGGACGTCGGCGACCCCGGGTACCTCGACGTCCTCGACGAGGGTGTTCCAGTCACCGCAGCCCGAACACCGCCCCGACCACTTCGGATGTGAGGTGCCGCATTCGCTGCAGACGTGGACCAACTTCGCTCGACTCGATGCCATGGCGCCATCATGACAACGCCCTGTCACAGAGTTGGATTGCAGCAGGGGTCTGACCCCTGCTGCAATCAGTCGAAGGAGATCACCTTGCCGCGGTTGATGCTCACCCAGTCGCGCGCCTCGAGGTAGGGACGCAGGCGGTCGGCGATCACCACGGCGTGGTCTCGGTTCTTCGGGCGCTGCAGCTCGAACAAGTACGGGAACTCGAGCCAGGCCGTGGTCGCCTCCCACAACCGCAGTGCGGCCCCACCGGAGGGCGGGTCGAGGACCACCGGCCCGAACAGGCACTCGGGTTCGCCGTTCGGTGCGATGAACTCGGGGAAGAACAGTGTCGGAACGCCGTACCCACCGGCCGCAACGACACGATCGTGTTCGGCCCGGACCTCGTCGTGGGTGGTCGGATCATCGATCGCCTCGTCGACGACGGTGGGATCGAGGCCGATCTCCTCCAACAGGTGGCGGGCCACCTCCGGATCGTGCGGTCGGTGACCCTCTTCGTGCAGCGCTCGACCGGCTCGTTCGTACCACCGGTCGAGGTCGGCCATGCTCGATCGCCGAAGCAGCGCGCCGATGCGCATCATCGACCAGCCGTAGGACCACTCGCGTTCCCACGGGTGCTTCTTGCCGTCCACCCGGTTGATCTCTTCGAGACTGAAGAACTTCCAGTCGATCACGAGGCCGTTCTGGCGACGTACCTCACGGACCCACTTCGCCGTCTGGTAGGCGAACGGGCACATCACATCGAAGTGGAAGTCGACTCGGGTCGGCGCGACGGACATACCCCAGGCTGCCACACCGAGCCGTCAGCTGGTCGAGCGCGGCGGGCGGCGGCGGCGCGTACGTTGCCAGCGGGCCCAGATGACGTAGCCGATGAAGAGGGTCATGAACGCCACCCAGGCGACGAGGGCGACCAGGGCGATGATCGACAGCGGCCGTGCCCACCACCGGTCGTCGCCGGGCGACTGCACCGCCGTTGCTCGCATGTCGAAGATGGTGCCGTCGGTCGGAACGATCCATTCCAGCCGGTTGTCGCCGAGCTGCGATCCGTTGGTGTCGTCGGCGTCGATCTGACCGGGCATCTCTGCTCGCATCGTGGCGAAGATCGACGACTCCGGCGTCGCGCCACTCGCTGCGATCTGCGCCGCGAAGGGCACCGAGCCGACGGCAGCGATGAGGTCCTCGTCGGCGAAGCTCTCGAAGGCGTTCGGGAGCCCGAGCAGGCCCGTCAACGTCGTGGTCGTGTCGTCACCGATCGTGTTGCGTTCCATCGCCATCTCGTTGAACGGAGGTCCGAGGCTGTTGAGCAGATTCGTGGCCTCGACGTCCGACACGAACTCATGGGTCATGGTGATCGTCACACCGCCGTCGGGGAGCGCAGTCGGGCCGTCGATCGTCCAACCCGCTTGCGCGATGTCGCCGGTCGCCAGCTCGTCGGCGAGCGTCGGGACCGCGGC
>JBGSII010000377.1:0-1887 GCA_041742555.1 Ilumatobacteraceae bacterium | reverse complement strand
GCCCTTGACCGCCGCGAGCGCGTCGCCGAGCGGCGTCTCGCCGACGAGGTCCGCCCCGATCAGGATCCGCCGCGTCCGGTCGTAGCGGTCGATGGAGGTCGGCCCCTGGCTCATCCGGAAATCGGCGACCGAGATGAGCGGAACGGCGCTGCCCGCCACCGTCGGCACCTTGAGCGCCTCGAGCAGTGCCGCGTTGCCGCGTGCCGCGTCCTTCAGCTGCACCCGGATCGGGATCTGGCGGTCGTCGAGGTCGATCCGCGCCAGATTGGCCCCGACATCGCCGATGGTCGCGATCCGCACCGTCTCCGAGATGAGATCGGTCGAGACGCCAAGTTCCGCCGCGAGTTCGCTCCGCGGTACGACGAGCAGCTCCGGCCTGTCGAGTTCGGCCGTCGACACGACATTGGCGAGCATCGCCGATCCGTCGCGCGCCTGCACCTTCTTCGCTTCGCTCGTGAGTTCCGCCGCCACCTTGTTGACGGCCACGCCGTCGCGGCCCGTGACCACGATCGCGAACTGCCGCTGCCCATCGTCCTTCAGGAACCAGTACCGCATGTCGGGCAGGCCGGCGAGATCGCGCCCCACGGCCTGCTTGACATCCTCCTGCGTGTGCGAGCGTTTGCCGCGCGGAATGAGGTTGATGACGAGCGTCGCCTTCCGCACCTCCGCGCCCGAGCCGAGCAGCGTGCCGCCGTTGATGAACACGCTCTTGACCGCCGGATGCGCCGAGATCCGCCGCGCCACCTGCGCAGTCGCGGTGCGCGTGTCCTCGAGCCGCGAGCCCGGCGGCAGCTCGATCGCGAGCAGCATTCGGCCGGAATCCTCCGCCGGCAGGAACCCGGACGGGATCAGATAGAACGACGTGATCGAGGCCGCGAACACCATCAGGCCGAGCGCGACCGACTTGAGCCGGTGCCGCACCGACCAGCCGACGAGCCGCGTGTAGAACTTGAGGACGCGCCCCTCGTGCTCCACGTGGCCGACGTCCCGCATGAAGTAGGCCGCCATCATCGGCGTTATGAGCCGCGCGACGAGCAGCGAGAAGAACACCGCCACCGCGACCGTCAGCCCGAACTGCTTGAAGTACTGGCCGGCGATGCCCCCCATGAAGCTGACCGGCGCGAACACCGCGATGATCGTCATGGTGATCGCGATCACCGCGAGCCCAATCTCGTCGGCCGCCTCCAGCGCGGCGCGATAGGGCGATTTCCCCATGCGCATGTGTCGGACGATGTTCTCGATCTCGACGATGGCGTCGTCGACGAGAATGCCCGTGACGATGGTGATGGCGAGCAGGCTGACGAGATTAAGCGAGAACCCCATCGCGTCCATCGCCCAGAACGTCGGCAGGATCGAGAGCGGCAGAGCGATCGCCGCGATCAGCGTGGCCCGCCAGTCCCTCAGGAACACGATGATGACGAGGATGGCGAGCAACGCGCCCTCGATCAGCGTCGTCATCGTCGAGTGGTAGGCGCCGATCGCATACTGCGTCGTCGTGTCGATGAGGTCGATCGAGACGCCCGGATTGGCGGCCCTGAGCTTGGCGAGTGCCGCCTCGACGTCGGCCGAGACGACGACGTCGCTCGCTCCCGTGCCGCGCGAGATTGCGAATGCGACCACCTCCTGGCCGTCGAGGCTCGCGAACGTGCGGCGCTCGCTGTGCGTGTCCGTCACCGTTCCAAGCTCGTCGAGCCGGACCTTGCGCCCCCCGGACAGCGCGATCGTCGTCGCCGCGAGGTCACTGACGCTCGGCTTCGAGCCGAGCGTGCGGATCGCCTGCTCGCGCTCGCCGATTTCGCCGCGGCCTCCCGCGAGATCGATGTTCGTCGCCCGGACCTGGCGGTTCACGTCGCCGGCCGTGACGCCGTAGGCCAGCAGCCGGTCGGG
>JBGSII010000376.1:0-14037 GCA_041742555.1 Ilumatobacteraceae bacterium | reverse complement strand
GGCGCCGCGCCGATGCCCGGTGGCGGATCCAACCGGGCGACGCGACAGACCTTGCGACGCTGCAAGGCCAGCTGCTGGAGTCCGCTGCCACCCTCGTTGCACCCGGGGGACGCCTGGTCTACAGCGTGTGCACGATCACCGCCGCGGAGTCGGTCGATCACCCGACGCCGTCGGGGTTCGAGGTCGACCCGGCCGCGCCCCGGTCGGGGTGTGGCGACCGTTTCGACAGGGCTGGCGCGTGCTTCCGCACGACGCCGACACCGACGGCATGGTGCTCGTTCGGTACCGTCGGGTGTCGTGAGCGACGAGAGCCGACCCCGGGCGAAGGTGCTGACGGTCAGCGACGGTGTCGTCCACGGCACCCGCGAGGACCTGAGCGGGCGCGCGCTGGCCGAGCATCTGCGGGCCAACGGCTTCGAGGTGGTCGACCAGCAGGTGACCGCCGACGGAGCGGACCTGGTTGCCCGTGCGCTGTTGGACATGGCGGACGGATTCTCTGGGGTGATCGTGTCGACCGGTGGCACCGGATTCGCGCCGCGAGACCAGACGCCCGAGGGCACGCGGGCGGTGATCGAGCGCGAGGCGCCTGGCATCGCCGAGGCGATGCGGTTGTGCAATCCACTCGGACGGCTCTCGCGGGGCGTCGCCGGGGTCCGTGGACAGGCGATCATCGTCAACACACCCGGCAGCACGAAGGGCTGCGTCGAACAGATCGACGCGGTGATCGACGTGCTCCCACACGCCCTTCGACTCCTCGCCGACACCGACACGTCGCACTGACCGGCCCTCCATGTTTGTGGACGGATTCGGATGGGGCGGGTCATCCGAATCCGTCCACAACGGCGGGGATCTGCGCGGACACGTCGGGGGAGCACACAATCTCCGGGGATGGGGGAGGGGGAGACAGGTAGCCTCGGCGGTCATGCTGCGACTGGTCCTCCCGAAAGGTTCGCTGGAGAAGGCGACGCTCGATCTGTTCGAGCAGGCGGACCTCCCGGTGCACCGTTCCTCGACGGTCGACTACCAGGCGACGATCGACGATCCCAGGATCGACTCGGTGCGGATCCTTCGTCCGCAGGAGATCCCGATGTACGTGGCCGAAGGGCTCTTCGACGTCGGCATCACCGGACGCGATTGGGTCGAGGAGACCGGCAGCGTGGTCGAGAGCCTCGGTGAACTGAAGTACTCCAAGGCGACCAACAACCCGATCAAACTGGTGGTCGCCGTCGCTGGTGACAGCCCGGCAAGCCGGGTCGAGGACCTTCCCGCAGGCGTGCGCGTGCAGTCCGAATACCCCGAGCTCACGAAGCGATTCTTCGCCGACCGCGGCGTCGAGGCCCAGGTTCGGCTCTCCTATGGTGCGACCGAGGCCAAGATCCCCGACATCGCCGATTGTGTCGTCGAGATCACCGAGACCGGCCGGGCGCTCCGCGCAGCAGGCCTCAAGGTGATCGACACGATCATGCTCAGCTACACCGAGGTGATCGCAAACCCCGAGTCGGTCGAGGATCCCGACAAGGCCAAGGCCATGGCGCAGATCATGACCCTGCTCAACGGCGTGCTCGACGCTCGCGGTCGTGTCCTGCTGAAGCTCAACGTCTCCGACGAGTATCGCGACGCGGTGCTCGCAGTGCTGCCGTCGATGAAGTCGCCGACGATGTCGCCACTCGCAGGCGGCGGCCATGCGGTCGAGTCGGTGGTCGAGAAGAAGATGATCAACCTGGTGATTCCGGCGTTGCGTGACGCCGGCGCGACCGATCTCGTCGAGATGCCGATCTCCAAGATCGTGCCGTGACCGAACTCGAACGCGCGACGAGCCGGCGTGGCGTGGTGACGAGCTTCGACGACACCGTCGGGCTCGGAGTGATCGCCGATGTCGGCGGCGACCGGTTTGCGTTCCACTGCATCGAGATCGCCGACGGGTCGCGCTCGGTCGAGATCGGTGCCGAGGTGCACTTCGATCTGCTGGCCAAGTTCGGCCGCTGGGAAGCTGCGAACATCCGCCGGTGAACGACGACGCGAGTCGCGAGCGCGAACGGCGGATCGTGGATGTCCTGCTCGCCCTGGGCGAGGGCGAGGTGACGACCTACGGTGATGTCGCCGAGGTCGCCGGGTACCCGAAGCAGGCCCGACTCGTCGGGCGGATCCTGGCGACGAGCGACGCCGACGTGCCCTGGTGGCGCGTCGTGAACGCCTCGGGGCAGCTCGTCAGTGGACATCCGGACGAACAGCGCCAGCTGCTGCGTTCCGAGGGTGTCATCGTCGTGGACTGCCGCGTTCGTGACGCCCCGATCGGTCGATTCAGTCGGCCGCCGGCTCCGCCGAAGCAACCTGGCCCTTGATCTGGACGAACGCGAGCCGGATGTTGTTGAGCGCGTCACGCATCGTGGTGTACTCGTCGCCGAGACGCTCGCCGAGACCGTCGACCAGGCAGGCCACGGCGTCGATGGCGAGAACGGACTGCTGCAGGTTCGGCGGCGATGCCGAGAGATGGATCGCTGCGAGTTCGTACAGGCCCATCACGTGATTCGTCACGACCACCTCGGCGGGCACCTCGGCCAGGCGTTCGCGGGCCTCCTGCATGGCCTGTTCGGCCTCGGCCAACGCGTCAGCGGTCCGAGGATCGAGGTCGTCGAATTCGTCGAATTCGTGGTCAGAGGTTTCGTCACTCACGTGCGCTACCCTACCGAGCACAATTGAGGCGAAGTGGGGGAAACCCCCACCCGGCCAGTCCTGCTGCGCCCGGGTCACAAGGCTGAGACCTGCAGCATGTCTGAGGGTCGCTCCGCGTGCGGTTCGCGTCGAGCGCCAACATATTCAGACACTGGGGAGGCCCATTGCACAGGAGTGATCAGCCATAGCACCGCGACCAGAACAACGGGGCGACCAGCACCGCGTGAACGACCGCATCCGGTCCCGCGAAGTCCGACTCATCGGACCGACCGGGGATCAACTCGGAATCAAGGCCGTTCCCGACGCGCTGAGAATGGCCCGAGGTCTCGAACTCGACTTGGTCGAAGTGGCCCCGAACGCCAACCCTCCCGTCTGCCGGATCATGGATTACGGCAAGTTCAAGTACGAAGAGGGACAAAAGGCAAAGGAAGCACGCAAGAAGTCGACCAACGTGTCGGTGAAGGAAGTGAAGTACCGGCCGAAGATCGGCAAGGGTGACTTCGACACCAAGACACGCAACGTGATCCGCTTCATCGAGGAAGGTCACAAGGTCAAGATCACCTTGCAGTTCCGAGGTCGTGAGATGGCGCACCCCGAGCTCGGGTCGAAGATTCTCGACGACGTGCTCGAAGCGGTGGGTCCGGCAGCGAAAGTCGACACGCAAGCGCGACTCGAGGGTCGCAGCATGTCGATGACGTTGTCACCGGACAAGAAGGCCCAAGAGGCGATGAAGAAGGCCGCAGCCGACGCCGAACGAGAAGCGCGAGCAACTCAACCGGAGGACGCAGCGGTCAGCGAGCAATCAGAAGGAGCATCCGATGCCGAAGATGAAAACGTCGAAGACGGCAGCTAAGCGATTCAAGAAGACCGGCACCGGTCGCCTGCGTCACGAGCAGCAGAACAACCAGCACAAGTTCGAGTACAAGTCGTCGTCGCGCAAGCACCGCCTCGATCGTGATGCGGACGTGCACAAGACCGACGAGAAGAAGATCAAGCGCCTCCTCGCCGAGCGCTGAGACACCCCGGAGCCAAGCTCCGACTGAACGTTCCGAGGAGGAAACGAAATGGCACGTGTGAAGCGTGGTGTGGCATCGAAGAAGCGCCACAAGAAGGTACTGAAGCAGGCCAAGGGCTATTACGGCAACAAGAGCCGTTCGTTCCGTGCCGCCAACGAACAGGTCATGCGGTCGGGCAACTATGCCTTCCGTGACCGTCGCGCCCGCAAGGGTGAGATGCGTCGTCTGTGGATCCAGCGGATCAACGCCGGAACCCGCCAGCACGACATGAGCTACAGCCGGTTCATCGCCGGTCTGAACGCTGCCGGCATCGAGGTCGACCGCAAGATCCTCTCCGATCTGGCGATCACCGATCCTGCTGCGTTCGGCAAGCTCGTCGACGCCGCGAAGGCCGCGCTCGACTGATCGGTGGGCACACTGGTGCACGATGAGTGCGCTGGCGTTCAACAGCAACAAGGTTCAAGAACTGCGGCGCCTCCTGGGGCGCCGCAGTTCGCGTTACGACGAGCGCAGGTTCGTCGTCGAAGGTCCCGTCCTCGTCTCCGAGGCTGTTGCGGCAGGCTGGACGTGCGAGGCCCAGTTCGTGCCGGAGGGGTCAGCGAGCACCATCGTCGGCGCCGGGGAGGTGTTCGAGTTGGCCGACGGCGTGCTCGAGCGGGTCGCGTCGACCGAGACACCGCAGGCACCCGTCGCGATCGTCGCGATGCCCGAGGCGGTGTCTCCCGACGCGCTGCTGTCGTCGGCCTCGTTCGTCGTCGTCCTCGATCGGCTGTCCGACCCGGGCAACCTCGGAACGATCCTGAGATCAGCCGAAGCAGCCGGTGCGGATCTGGTGGTGCTCACCCCCGGCAGCGTCGACGCCTACAGCCCGAAGGTGGTGCGATCGTCGGCCGGAGCACTGTTCCACGTCCCGGTTGTGACCGCGATGATCGACGACGTCGCGGCGGCGGGCTTCGAGTTGTTCGGGACGACGAGCCACGGCGTCCCGGGTCGCACCGTGGCGCTGTACACCGAGGCCGACCTGACCGGACGCATTGCGATGCTCATGGGGAACGAAGCGGCCGGCTTGCCCGACGCTTGGGACGACACGGTCGGTCCCGTGCGTTCGTGGATCACGATCCCGCACGAGGGCCGCAGCGAGTCGCTCAACGTGGCGATGGCCACGACGGTGCTGGTGTTCGAGGTCGCCCGTCAGCGCCGGCGCTCCCGGCCAGGGTGACCGTCCGCCGTCAGTGTTCCGCTCGCAGTACGACGAGGAACTGCCCACCGCCGGGCTCGACATCGGCTGCCACGGCCAGGTCCGGTTCCAGGCGTGAGATCCGATCGACGATCCACTCCGCGGCGCCGAACGCGTCGCTGCGGTCGAGGCAGCGACCGACGACCTCGCGCCCACCCTTGCGTTGGAGACGCTCGACGGTCGTGAGAATCACCGCGGGATCCGCGACGAACAGCTCGGCAGGCCAGGCGATGACCGGCTTCGTGCTGCCCTTGCCGGTGTTGCAGGACCGGTGGGCGAGACGTTCCTGCCCGGTTCCCGGCCCCTTGCTCGCGCTGTTGCGACCGCCCTTGCCCTTCGCCTTGGCCTTGCGCTCGGTGGTGCGCAGGTCGATGCTCGGCCCTCGAGGGTCGTTGACCGACATCTCGCGGTCGACCGGCTCGTCACAGAGCCAGCATCGCCAGCCGTCACGGTCGCCCACCTCGTCGAGTCGCATCGGGCGGACCCTAGTGGCGAGCGACCACAAGTCCCTTCGTGTCCTCAGATGACTTCGGTGCCATCCGGATCGATGACGTGCCAGACGCCCAGATCGTCGCGGTACACCTGGTAGCCGTGTTCCTTGAGGTGGTGGTGGCCCTGGCAGAGCCCGCCGCCGTTTCTCGGGACCGTGGCGCCGTGGGCCTTCCAGCCGAGTGAGTGGTCGGCGTCGCACCAGGCGATGGGGCGGTCGCAGCCGATCCAGACGCAGGTGGTGAGCAGCAGCATGACCGCCTCGCGTGCATTGCCACGGAAGAGACGCGATCGCCGTCCGAGGTCGATGACCGTGCCGGAGGCGTCGTAGACGACGCGCCGGATGTAGCCGATCAAGGCGGCGTTGACGGCGTCGTCGGGATGCAGGCGGCGCCCGGTTTGGGTGCGGATCACGACCGATCGGTAGGTGGCGGGGTCGGGGGTCTCGCCGCGCAGGTGCGCCTCGAAGGACTCGTGGTCGATCAGGATGTTGACGGTGAGCCGTGGCGGTTGCGAGCCAGGTGGGGTGGAACGACACGCTCCGCGGCTCGGCGCAGTCATGAGATGATCTGGCCGATGACCACCGACGTCGTTCCCGTCCTACATGTTGCCGATGCTGCGATCGCAGCGCGCTGGTACGCCCGACTCGGCTTCGAGGTCGAGTTCGAACACCGTTTCGAACCGCACCTGCCCGCCTACGTGGGACTGCGACGCGACGGTGCCCGCATCCACCTGTCCGAGCACTCGGGTGATGCTCGGCCTGACACGCTCGTGTACGTCTGGGTCGATGCCGTCGGCCCCATCGCCGCGGAGTTCGTCGTGGCGGTCGAGAAGGCTCCGTGGGGGCACGAGGTCTCCGTGACCGATCCGGACGGGAACCGTCTGCGGATCGCGGAACCAGTCGCCAGTCCTGACGTCGACGATCGTCTTGGCTCCGGCACCGTCGGACGGTTGACCGCGCTCGAGCATGCGATGTGGGCCGCCGAAACCCGTGGCGACCCGGAGTGGATGGATGCACACCTGACCGCAGACTTCATCGAGTTCGGATTCTCCGGTCGTGTCTGGACCCGGGCCGAGATCCTCGAGCAGCAGATCGGGACGATCGAGGTGACGATCAGCGAGGTCACCGTGCGGGCCGTCGGTCGGGACGCGGCGCTCGTCACCTACCGCAGTGAGCAGCCACGAGGCACTGCCAACCGCTCGTCGCTCTGGAGCTCGGTCAACGGCCGGTGGCTGCTGGCGTTCCACCAGGGCACACCGGCGCGCTGACTGCACGTCGGTCATCCGGGCTTCGCCACCCCGCCGTACGGAACCGTGATGATCTCCAGGAGGTGATCGTCGGGGTCGGCGAAGTAGACGCCTCGTCCGCCGTCGTGGTGGTTGATCTCACGGGGACGCTGTCGCCCGGGGTCTGCCCAGTGGTCGATTCCGCTGGACAGGATTCGCCCGAAGATGGCGTCGAACTCGGCGTCGTCCACCCTGAACGCGTAGTGGTTGGTCGTGAACGTCGCCTCGACGCCGTAGGTGTCGAAGTCCAGGTCGAGACCGTCGGAGAGTGAAACCTGCCAGAAGACACTGAACGGGATCGGTGGTGCCAGCCCGAAGAGCTCGGCGAACCACCGAGCAGACAGCTCGCCGTCCCGAGCGGGCACGATGGTGTGATCCAAGCGAATCGTCACGCCGGTTCAGTTCAGCTCGAACGGTGGGTACCGGTCGGTGACGAGGAGGAACGCGTAGGCATACACCCGCAGGCTCCAGCGCCCCACGCCGACGACGAAGTCGAAGAGTCCCCGCGGATAGGCCCCGGTGAAGAGGATCGCGAACCAGGCGATGACCACGCAGAAGAAGGCGAGGATCCACAGGAAGAACAGGATGATGA
This sequence comes from Ilumatobacteraceae bacterium, assembly GCA_041742555.1. Lineage (GTDB taxonomy): Bacteria > Actinomycetota > Acidimicrobiia > Acidimicrobiales > Ilumatobacteraceae > Sva-07. The sequence goes on along the minus strand of JBGSII010000376.1, from coordinate 6,743 downwards.
AGTGGGGGATCGCGAGGAACCACTTGACCAGCGGCAACCACCGATTCAGGTCGCGTTCGGCGTCGGGATACTCGATGTCGAGATGAACGCTCTGGGCGTCGACCGTCGACGGGTACGTGTCGGTGAGCAGCGCGACGTACGCGGTGACCCGGGCGCCGAACCGGTTCAGTTCGAGCGCGAAGTCGAACCACCACTTCGGGTAGCGCTGTCGGAACAGGATCATCAGCAACGTCGCGAAGAACAGTGCGCCCAGGATGCTGGTGCCGCTCGTCGTGACCCAGTCCCCGTCCTCGTTCTCGATGGTGCTGGTGCCGCTGTTCGTCAGGATGCCGAGGATGATGGCGATCGGAATGATCAGGATGATCCTGAACGCGGTCGTGACCCGGTTCAGCTGCTCCGGGTAGTCGATGGTGAGGCGAGCAGGGTAGGGATCGGGCGCGGCGGCGACCGTCGGACCAGCACCGAAGGGCGGCGGTGGTACTGATGGTGGTGCTGGCGGGGGTGGTGGCATCGACATGGTCGGTCTCCTTTGATCGCGACGTCCCCATGGTGCGCCAAGCGGTCCGGCACCGCAAGGGCCGGAAGGCCGATTCGAGCGCGCCGGTTCAGTTCGGGAGCGCTAACCTCGACGTTCGTGCAGACACAGTTGCAGCGATTTCTCTGCCCCGGGTGAACCGGGGACACGTCACTCGCTCCTGTGCCGTCTCCGTGTTCGTCCGGGGTCTCATCCGAATCGCTCCTCGTTCGACCCCCACGAAAGGTCCCCGTGCTCACTGACATCACTGCCGCCCGCGATGGCGCACTCGCCGACATCGCCGCCGCGACGAGCCTCGACGACATCACGTCGTTGACCACCCGACTGACCGGAAAGAAGGGTGACCTCGCCCAGCTCAAGACCCGGCTCGGCTCACTCGAGTCGATCGAGGACAAGAAGGCCGCCGGCGCAGCCATCAACGACGCTCTCGCTGCGGTCACCGAAGCCCTCGATGCCCGGCGCGACGCACTCGGTGCCGAGGCACTCGCGCGGCAGGTCGAGGCCGAGCGGCTCGACCTCACCGAGTTCGTCGGCAAACCCACCCGAGGCCACGCCCACCTCGTGACCCAGGCCTGGGAGCGGTTGGAGGACGTGTTCATCGGGCTCGGCTTCCAGGTCGCCGAAGGCCCTGAGGTCGAGACCGACTGGCACAACTTCGAAGCGCTCAACATGGGTGAGGGTCATCCGGCGCGGGGCGAGTTCGACACGCTGTTCGTCGATCACGTGACACCCGATGGCCGCACCGGTACGACGCTGTTGCGGACTCACACGTCGCCCGTCCAGATCCGCACCATGATCGAGCAGGACCCGCCGATCTACATCGTCGCCCCGGGTCGGGTCTTCCGTCGTGACACTCCCGACGCCACCCACATGCCGGTGTTCCACCAGATCGAGGGACTCGTGATCGACCGCGACATCACGATGGCCGACCTCGCCGGCACGATCGAGGCGTTCACGAAGGCCTTCTTCGGCGCCGGCTTCACGTCGCGCCTGCGCCCCAGCTACTTCCCGTTCACCGAACCATCGGCGGAATTCGACATCCAACGCCCCGACGGGAGCTGGATCGAACTCGGTGGCTGCGGCATGGTCCACCCCAACGTGCTGCGCGCCGGCGGTCTCGACCCAGAGAAGTGGAGCGGGTTCGCGTTCGGTTTCGGTATCGACCGCATGGCCAAGGAACGTCACGGCGTCGAGGACATCCGGGACATGTACACCAACGACATCCGATTCCTGGAGCAGTTCTCGTGAAGATCCTCCTGTCCTGGCTCAACGAGTACGGCGATTTCGCCGATCCGACCGACGCCGACTCCGTCCAGCGTCTCGCAGACACCCTGACCTCGCTCGGCCTCGAGGTCGACTCCGTCGCCGCAGTGGGTGACACGGTGCCTGGTGTCGTGACTGCCCGCGTCCTGCGCCTGGAACAACATCCCGACGCCGCCAAGGTGCAACGGGTGTACGTCGACGCCGGCGACGGCGCAGAACGCCACGTGTGGTGCGGCGCGTTCAACATGGCCGTCGGCGACATCGTGCCGCTGGCCACACTCGGCACGACCATGCCCAACGGCATGACCATCGAGCGTCGCGGCATCCTCGGCATCGACTCCGAGGGCATGCTCTGCTCGGCCACCGAGCTCGGCCTCGGCGACGACCACTCCGGCATCCACGTCCTGCCGTCGGCCTCGCCGTTGGGCGTTCCCTACGGCGACGTGCTCGGCATCTCCGCCGACGTCCTGATCGAAGCCGACGTCACCCGCAATCGCCCCGACTGCTGGGGATATGTCGGAATCGCCCGCGATGTCGCCGCCAAGCTGCACATCGAGTTCCGTCCGCCGGCACCTACCCTCGTCGTCACCGGCGACGAGCGGGTGGCGCCCGTCGAGATCCTCGACGGCGTCCGGTGCGCGCGGTTCACTTCGACCGTCATCTCCGGCGTCGAGGTCAAGCCCTCAGCCCAGTGGATGGCGCGCCGGCTCGCCGCCGCCGGGATGCGACCGATCAGCAACGTGGTCGACGTCAGCAACTACGTGATGCTGGAGCTGAACCAGCCGAACCACGCGTACGACCTCGACGCCCTCGGTGGTGGCGGGTTCCGCGTCCGCCTCGCGCACGAGGGTGAGCGCCTGACCACGCTCGACGGTGAGGACCGGACGTTCAGCGCTCGCGACCTGTTCATCTGCGACGCCAACGACGTCCCGATCGGCCTCGGTGGGATCATGGGCGGTCTCGACACCGAGATCAGCGACACCACGACCACGGTCGCACTGGAGATGGCCTGGTTCTCGCTCGTCGGGATCGGCCAGACCGTGTCGCGCACCAACCTTCGTTCGGAGGCGTCGGCCCGCTTCGAGCGCGGTGTCGACCCCTACGGGATGCCGCTGGCGATCGCCAGGTTCGTCGAGCTCCTGTCGGAAACCTGTCCGAACCTGGTCGTGCACGCGGGTGCCGTCGATGCGCGCAGCGAACACCTGCCCGCCGAACGCCCGTCGGTGCCGGTGCGCATCAGCGCGGTGAACAGGATCCTCGGCACCGAGCTGGCCGCCGAGGACCTGCCGGCGCTGCTCGACCCGATCGGCTACACGGTGTCCGGCGACGGCGACACCCGAAACGTCACGCTCCCGACCTGGCGGATCGACTCGACCGAGGAGATCGACGTCATCGAAGAAGTTGCCCGCCACTACGGCTACGACCGACTGGGGAAGACCGTTCCGAAATCGGTCGTGCACGGCGAGCTCAGCGTTCGCCAGCACCGCCGCCGCCTCGCCCGCGAGGTGCTGCTCGGCCTCGGGATCTCCGAAGCGATGCCGAGCCCGTTCCTCGCCCCGGACACACTCTCCAGGGCGGGACTGTCCTCATCGGCGTTGCGCATCACGAACCCGCTGGTCGCGGAGGAGAGCGTGTTGCGCACCTCGCTGCGCCCCGGGCTGTTGCGGGCCATCGCCTACAACGAGTCGCATCGCCGCACCGGCGTCGCCCTCTTCGAGATCGGCCACGTCTACCCACCGGCGGAAGGAGAACTCCCGGGCGAGTACGAAGCGCTCACCGTGGTCCTCGCCGGCCGGGAAGCGCCTGCGGCGATCGCCGTCTGGCGCGAACTCGCCGCGGCGCTCGGCACCGGTGCCCGGATCGACCAGTCGCAGGTCCCGCCGGGTCTGCATGCCACCCGATCGGCGACGCTGCAAGCCGGACGCGACCCGCTGGGCGCGGTCGGCGAGGTCGCACCCGACGTCCTGGCGGCGTTCGACGTCACCGAACGGGTCGCGATCCTCGAACTCGACCTCGACCAGATCCTGGCCCGTGAACCGAAGCCGACGCAGTGGAAGCCGACGAGCCGATACCCCTCGAGCGACCTGGACCTGTCGTTCGTCGTTCCCGTGGACATCCCCGCAGAGCGGGTCGAGAAGGCCGTGCGGCAGGGGGCTGGCAATCTCCTGGTCGATCTCGACCTGTTCGACGTGTACCGCGGGGAACGGGCAGCCGTGGGCACCCGCTCGCTCGCGTACCGACTCCGCCTCCAGGCCGCCGATCGCAACCTCACGGACGCCGACATCGCCGACGTGCGTCGCGGAGTCGAAGCCGCAGCGACCAAGCTCGGTGCGACCCTGCGGTCGTGATCAGCCGAGCGACCTGTCTCCGACACGTCGAAGTGGCAGGCTGAACCGACGGCGACGTCGCGCACCCGGTCGTCGACGAGCGGATCGTGGGGCCGCAGCGGATCCCCGAAGTGACGCGCTTCGGAGATCTACGGTGTCGAGATGTTCGGCGCCTTCCTCCTCGGCCTGGTGGCACAGAGCACGCTGTTGATCGCCGGTGTCGCCGCGTGCAAGCTTCCCATTCCGCGGCGCGTCGTCGGGGTCCTCGCGGGCTTTGGTGCGGGCGCGATGCTCGCTGCGATCTCGTTCGATCTCGTGGCCGAGGCGGCGGAGCTCGATGCGTGGCAGTTCGGGCTGTGGTCGTTGGTCGGCGTCGCGATCTTCCTGATCGGCGATCGAGCGGTCGAAGCGCGCTTCGGCGACGAAGGGGCGGGCGGCGCGATGGGCATCGTGGTCGGTTCCGTCGTGGACGGCGTGCCCGAATCGATCATCTTCGGCATCCAGCTGGCCACCGGCTTCCCCGTGAGTCCCGCGTTCATCGCGGCGGTGATGGTGTCGAACGTGCCGCAGGCGATCGCGCCGTCGGCCGAACTGGCCGCGTCGGGATGGACGACGCGGCGTGTCGCGAAGCTGTGGTCGTTGGTCGTGCTGTCGTGTGGTGTCGCAGCGCTGCTCGGCTACGTCGCTGCCGACCTGAGCAGTGCGGTCGCGGGCGAGCGGATGGCGGCCCTCGCGGTCGGTGGGCTGCTCGCGATGCTCATGAACTCGCTCATCCCGTTCAGTTACGAACGTGGCGGTGAACTGGCAGGCGTCGGTGCCGTCGTCGGCTTCTGCCTCTCGCTCATGTCGAGCTGAGTCGGACGGGGGTGGACCGGCATCAGAGCGAGTCGGCGAACCCCTTGATATCGCGGATCGTCGATACGTAGACGTCCGGCATCGCGTCCGCGAAGATCGTGTCACCGGCATGGCACGTGCCGTTGACGGTGCGGCCGACCGCGCTCACGCCGGCACCGAGCAGCTTGCGGAGGTAGACGAGTCCCTCGTCTCGCAAAGGATCGAGCTCGTTCACCGAGATGACGTGTGGCGGGAGACCTGCCAGATCACCCGGCCCGGCGTGCATCGGCCACGCGAGCGGATTCGTCGCATTGCTGCCGTCGGGATCGTAGGTCTTGGCGAGGGCGCCCATGTTCTCGACGTCGAGGAAGTATGTGTCGTTCTCGAACAGCGAGGCCAGTTCGGCAGGCGGATCTGCGTACTGCCCCGAGATGTACGGGCACTGTGCGTAGACGCCGGCGATCCCGTCGATCCAGCCTTCCTGCTTCGCCTTGAGGGCGGTCGCGATCGAGAGGTTCCCGCCGCCGGATTCGCCGGAGATGACCACCGTCGACACTCCCAGGTCCTCCCGGTTCGCAATCACCCACTGCGCAGCGCTGGCGCAGTCGCTCAGCCCGGCTGGGAACGGGTGCGGCCCCAGCACGCCGGCCGCGTTGCGGAACTCGACGCCGACCACGACCAGCCCGGTCGCGGCCAGCGCATTGCGCCACGCCACGAAGCTGTCATCGGATGCGCGCAGGATCGCCATGCCACCGCCATGGGTGTGGACGACGCATGGCAGCGGGGCGTCGGCATCGTCGGGCCGATGGATGTACAGCGTGATGTCGTTTCCGTCGACCCCGGTGATGGTCTCCACGGATGCGGACACGCCTGACGTCGTCGAGGTCTGGTTCACCACTCCGAAGATCGCCTGGAACCCGGCCTCCGCCAGCACGGCGTACTCGAGCAGCTCCTCGATCGGTGAGGCGGCACTCACGGGTGACGGCGCCGGGGCGACGTCCATCCCGAGTGGTGCCATGGCCGCGATCATGCGGGGATCGGCGCGTGGGTCGTCACGAAGCTGGAGAGCCGGGTTACCGAGGCGGCCGGGGAGCCGTGGTGAGGTCGTCATGTCTCGATCATGACGCCCTTCGCGGGGCCATCACGACGCGGAGTTCCGCGCCCGGCTGGCAAGCTGTGTGGGTGGCCGCCCCCGGAGAGACCGACCTTGCCGTGATGCTGTCGTCGCTCGCGGTCGAGCGGCGACCCGGCGTGTTCACCTACGTGTCGGACTCCTCGGTCTCTCCGGAGCTTCTCGCCGAAGCCCATGCGCTCGTCACCGAGGGGAACGAGACCACGATCGTCCTCCCGGTCGACGCGGCCGAACGGACCCGCCATCCGGTCGACGTACGGCTCGCCTGGCTCACGCTCACGGTGCAGTCCAGCTTGGAAGCGGTCGGCCTCACCGCCCACGTCAGCGCCCTCCTTGCCGCGCAGGGCATCGCCTGCAACGTGCTGGCTGGCTACCACCACGACCATCTTCTGGTCCCGCTCGAGCGAGCCGACGACGCCGTGCAGGCGCTCACTGCGCGACAGCAGCAGTGAGTCCGCCGGTGCCGGTGGCCAGTTCTGAGTCGAGGAACGACCAGAACTCGGCGGCGCGGGGAGCTGTGGGTGGCCCCACCGGGGTGGCGTCGCGTTCGTAGACGCACCGCACGAATCCAGATCCGGCCGTCACGCGCCCTCCGATCGTGGCGCGCGACGACGCCCGATCGGTCCGCGCCCACCGCCATCGTCCGTCGTCA
>JBGSII010000375.1:0-6071 GCA_041742555.1 Ilumatobacteraceae bacterium | reverse complement strand
AAGGGCGGCAAGACCGCCGGCCGTGGCGGCAAGGGCCAGCGCGCCCGCAACACCGTGGCCCGCGGCTTCGAAGGCGGCCAGACGCCGTTGAAGCAGCGCGTCCCGAAGCTCAAGGGGTTCAACAACCCGTTCCGGGTCGAGTACCAGACGGTCAACCTGGACGCCCTCAGCGCGCTGGTCGACAAGATCGGCGATGCCACGGTCACCCCCGAAGTGCTCGCCGTCAACGGCGTCGTTCGAAAGAAGTCGTTCGTGAAGGTGCTCGCCCGCGGCGAGCTCTCGACCAAGGTCGATCTGCACGTCCACGCGATCTCTGCTGCCGCTGAAGCTGCCGTGACGGCTGCGGGCGGTACGGTGACGTTGATCGAGCTTCCCTTCCGTGAGGAAGGAAAGGCCGGTCGCCCCGCCGTCAAGGGCAACCAGTTCGCGAACCGCTGACCAGCACCGTCCGTCCCGCCCCACCTTCCCCCAACCGCACAGGAGTGTTCTGAGTGTTGTCGCAGCTGGCGAACATCTGGAGGGTCCACGACCTTCGCAACAAGCTCTTGTTCGTCGTTGCGATGGTGGCCGTCTACCGTCTCGGTGTCTTCATCCGTGTGCCCGGCGTCGATCCGATCGCCATCGAGCAGCTGCGTGATTCGGCGAGCCAGCAAGGGGCGCTCGGGTTCTTGAACCTGTTCTCCGGCGGTGCGTTCGAGAGCTTCTCGATCTTCGCGCTCGGCATCATGCCGTACATCACTGCGAGCATCATCATGCAGGTGCTCGGCGTGGTGATCCCGAAACTCGAGGAGTTGCAGAACGAAGGCGCCGTCGGCCAACGCAAGATCACCCAGTACACCCGATACGTCACGATGGGTCTCGCCACGCTGCAGGCGACCGGACTCGTGTTCATCTTCGGCACCGGTCGCGGCACGGCCTTCTTCTCCGCCGCAAGTGCTGCACCCACGGTGCCATTGCTGCCCGATGGTGTGTGGCCGCGTGGCTACCTGATCATCCCGACGCTCGTCGCCGGCACCGCCGTGCTCATGTGGATGGCCGAACTCATCAGCCAGCGCGGCATCGGCAACGGCATGTCGATGATCATCTTCGCGTCCGTCGTCGCCAGCCTGCCGGGTGGCTTCTGGGGCATCCTGCAGCTCAACAAGGTGTTCTGGTTCGTTGCCATGATCCTGCTGACGATCGGGATCATCGTGGCGGTCGTGTACGTCGAACTCGGCCAACGACGGATTCCGGTGCAGTTCGCGAAGCGCGTCGTCGGCCGCAGGATGATGGGTGGCCAGAACACGTACATCCCGTTGAAGGTCAACCAGTCGGGCGTCATCCCGATCATCTTCGCCAGTTCGATCCTGCTGCTTCCGGTGATCTTCTCGCAGTTCCTCGGTTCTGGTGAGGGTTGGCGCGGCGACATCGCCGAATTCGTCGATCGCTACATCGTCAACCCGCAGAACTTCGTGTACATCACGATCTTCGCGTTGATGGTCATCGCCTTCGCCTACTTCTACAACTCGATCGCCTTCGACCCGGTGCGTCAGGCCGATCAGCTGCGCCGTCAGGGCGGGTTCATCCCCGGCGTGCGGCCGGGACCCCAGACCGAGCGTTACCTCGCGAAGGCGGTCAACCGGATCACCCTGCCGGGCGCCGTCTTCATCGCGGTCATCGCTGTGCTGCCGTACATCTTGCTGATCGTCGCCGGCATCAACTCATTCGGATTCGCCGGCACCAGCGTGCTGATCTCCGTCGGCGTGGCGCTCGAACTGATGCGCCAGATCGACAGTCAGCTCACGCTGCGCAACTACGAGGGATTCCTCAAGTAGGTCGGCCGTGATCCCCGGCGCCCGCCTCATCATCCTCGGGCGACAGGGTGCCGGCAAGGGCACGCAGTGCGTGCGGTTGTCTCGGCACTTCGTCGTTCCGCACATCTCCACCGGAGACATGCTGCGTGCGGCCGTCCGCGAGGGCACGGAACTGGGACTCCTGGCCAAGCAGGTGATGGACGCCGGTGGCCTCGTCGGCGACGAAATCATGATCGGACTGGTCGACCAGCGGCTGTCCGCGTCCGACGCGTCGACTCGCGGCTACATCCTCGATGGCTTCCCGCGCACGATCGAGCAGGCGGACGCACTGGACGCGATCGCCGACAATCGCCCCATCGACGTGGTCCTCGACCTCAACGTCCCGCGGGAGATCGTGCTGGAGCGAATCTCGGCTCGCCGGGTGTGTCGCGACTGCGGCACGAACTACACCTCGAGTGGCACCGATCCCGACCCGTGGATCTGCGACGTGTGTGGCGGCGACGTCCAGCAGCGTGGCGACGACACGCCCGAGTCCGTCAACCGTCGACTCGATCTCTACGAGGAGCAGACGTTCCCGTTGATCAAGCACTACGGAGATCAGAACCGTCTCGTGGTCGTCAACGGGATCGGCCACCCAGATGCCGTCTTCGATCGCCTGGTGAAGGCCGTCGAGGCGAACCGCAACTGAACACCCTCCTCAGAACCAGCCGGCGAACATCGCCACGCCGAACAGCGAGAACAGCGTTGCCGAGGCATATTGCAGCACGCTGTTGGAGATCCGATCACCGATCAGGTTGCCGGCGACCGCGCCGACCATGCCACTCGACGCCGCTCCCAACGTGGCGCCGAGCCAGACGCCCACCGGCGCCGACTGCGACGCGAGGGTGGCGGTTGCGATCTGGGTCTTGTCGCCCATCTCCGCCACGGCGATCAGCGTCGCGATCGACGTGATCACGGCCACTGCGGTGGTGCCTCGGGCCGAGGTGTCGACATCAGCCTCGTCGGCATCGGACCCCGATCGGGCGCGTCGCAGGGCAAGCAGGGCGAATCCGAGGAAGACCACGCCACCGATGATCTGGATCGGCCGGTCGGGGAGCGCGGCGCCGAGGACACCACCGACGACCGTCGCCACGACGTTCGCCGCCGCGTAGCCGAGCGTCAGACCGATCGCCACGATCGGCAGCGGGTAGCGGGCCCCGAAGTCGAGCGCCAACAGCTGGGTCTTGTCTCCGAGTTCGGCGACGAAGACCACACCGAACGCGATGACGAGCGCGGTGACGAAGTCGATCATCGGGTGGGCGGTGCGTGGACCGTCAGACGATCGTTCCGCGCTGGAGTCGACCGGGACGCGACCCGGTGAGCTGCCCGTCCTCGGCGATCACCTGGCCGCGCTTGATCGTCGCGACGTAGCCGTCGGCCGTCTGCATCAGACGCGTGCCTCCCGCCGGCAGGTCGGCAACGAGATGTGGTGGATGCAGTGAGAGACGGTCGAGGTCGATCACGTTGACATCGGCGAGGTAGCCCGGGGCGAGGACGCCGCGGTCGCTCCAGCCGACGTGACGGGCGGTGCGCTGGGTCTGGTGGTGCACGACGTGTTCGAGAGGGAGCAACTCGCCTCGCTGACGATCACGCGTCCAGTGCGTGATGGCGGTGGTCGGGAACGTGCCGTCGCAGATCGAGTTGCAGTGAGCGCCGGCGTCGGACAGCCCGAACAACGCGTTCGGTGACGTGAGCATCTCGCGGACGTCGTCGAGGTCGCCTCGGGCGTAGTTCATCAGCGGGATGTAGAGCAGGCGGCTGCCGTCGTCGTCGAGGAGGAGGTCGTAGAGCAGTTCGTCGGCGTCCCTGCCTGCGGCGGCGGCCCGCCCGGCGACGCTGTCGGCGGGGGAGGGCTCGTAGTTCGGCGGGTCGCTGAGCGGGTACATGCGCTCGTAGCCCGAGTGCAGGATGCCGACGAAACCGGAGGGGGTCGATGCGGCGTGCTCGGCGAGCAGCGTCCGACGCAGGTCGGGGTCGCGGAGGCGGGCAACGCGCTCGGCGTGGGTGAGGCTGTGCAGCGGACGGTACGACGGGCAGAACATGAACGGGTTGGCGGTCGCCTGCAGGCCGATCAGCACCCCGATCGGGCGGACTCCGACCTGGGCCTTGACGTCGGCGCCGGCGGCACGCCACCCGTCGATGGCGGCGAGCAGCTCGCGGAAGCGGTCGGGGGCGTCGTCGTTCTGCTGCACGGTGAAACTGAGCGGTCGGCCGACCTCGGTGGCGATGCGGCCGAGGAGCTCGATCTCGTTGGCGACGAGTTCGTCGTCGGTCGACTGGTAGGCGTCGGAGATCAACTGGATGACGCCGGCGTCCGCTCGCCGGAGCGCGGCAGCGATGCCGAGCACCTCGTCGGTGCTCGCGCGCAGTGTGCCGATCTGCTGTCCGCGTGAGGTGCGGTGGACGTAGGTGCGTGACGTGGTGAAGCCCATCGCGCCTGCGCGAATGGCCTCCTCGCACAGCGTCGACATGGTCGCGATCTCGTCGGCCGTGGCGACGGCTTCGACGTCCGCGCCGCGTTCACCCATCACGTAGGTGCGCAGCGCAGCGTGGGGGACCTGGGTGCCGATGTCGATGGTCCAACGGAGCGAGTCGAGCACGTCGAGGTACTCGGGGAACGTCTCCCAGCCCCAGGTCATCCCCTCGGTGAGGGCGGTGCCGGGTATGTCCTCGACCCCTTCGAGCAGTTCGATGAGGAACTCGTGGCGATCGGGTGCCACCGGAGCGAAACCGACTCCGCAGTTGCCGACGAGAATCGAGGTCACGCCGTTGACCGACGATGGTGCGAGTTCGGCGTCCCACGTGACCTGGCCGTCATAGTGCGTGTGGATGTCGACCCATCCCGGCGTGACGAGCAGCCCGTCGGCGTCGATCTCCCGTCGACCCGGCCCGATCGGTTCTCCATCGGGTCCTGACATCGCCACGATGTGCTCACCGTCGATCGCCACATCGGCGCGGAACCGATCGGCGCCGGTCCCATCGACCACCACGCCACCTCGAATCACCAGATCGTGCATGCGTGAACGGTAGCCGTGCCGCTGTCACATTCCGGGAGCCGACGTCGTCGTAGGTGTATGGAAGATGCACAGGTTCATGTCATCGGCGGCGGGCTCGGCGGTCTCGCCGCGGCGGCGTTCGTCGCGAGGTCGGGATGCTCGGTCGTCGTGCACGAACGTCGGGGCCGGCTCGGCGGGAGGGCAACCACCGACGAACGTCAGGGCTACCGGTTCAACCAGGGCCCGCACGCCCTCTACCTGGGCGGTGAGGCAGCCGCGGCGCTACACGACCTCGGGGTCCCGATGACGGGGATGACGCCTCCCACGAACGGCACCCGGATGATGCTCGGCGGTGACCTCCACCTCGCTCCGGGCGGGCTGGGGTCTCTGCTGCGAACGACGATCATCAGTGCGCGGGACAAGCTGGAGTTGGCCTCGTCGATGGTACGACTCCCTCGGCTCACTCCGAGCGACTTCGCTGGGCTGACGGTCAACGAGTGGCTCGACCAGCTGACCGAGCGAGAGAGGGTCCGAGCGCTGCTGCACGCGATCGTCCGCCTCACGACCTACACGAATGCTCCTGATCAGCTCAGCGCCGAGGTGGCGATCCGGCAGGTCCAGCTCGGTCTCGGAGACGGGGTGCGCTACCTCGACGGCGGATGGGAATACCTCGTGGACGGATTGGCCGGAGTCGTGATCGGCAACGGCGGTGAGCTCCGACTGGACGATGGCATGAACGAGGTCCCAGACGGCTCCGCCGTGATCGTTGCCGTTGGCGGCCCGGCCCAGACCGCGGTGGTCACGGGGCACAGATATCAGGACGGTGTCGCGGCCGAGGCCACCGTGCTCGACCTCTCGCTCCGGCACGCACCGACGCACCGCTTCGTGATCGGGGTGGACGAGCCGATGTACCTCTCCGACCACGGCAGCACGGAGTCGATGTGCCCGCCAGGCCGTGCGAGCGTTTCGCTGGCGCACTACCTGGCTCCGGGTGACGAGCCGGATCGCGAGCGGCTCCAGGCGTTCGCCCGGCACGCCGGGATCAAGTCGGATGACGTCGTCGACGAGCGCTACCTTCACCGCATGACCACCGTCTCGGCGATCGCCACGGCCGCATCGGGAGGGCTCGCCGGCCGCCCGCCCGTAGCCATCCCCGATCGTGCCGGGGTGTTCGTCGTGGGTGACTGGGTGGGCCCGACCGGCCACCTCGCTGACGCAGTGATGGCCAGCGCCCGCGCTGCGG
>JBGSII010000374.1:0-16847 GCA_041742555.1 Ilumatobacteraceae bacterium | reverse complement strand
GGCGAGGTCGCGCCGGGCGAGGCGCGCACTCGCCCGCTCGTTCGCCGGGTAGGTCGGCTCGTACACGGCGTCGTGGTAGAACGCGGCGGCGATCACCTCGCCGAGGTGCTCGACGGGCTCCGTTGCGGCGAGCTCCTCGATGTGGCGGATCACCCACGCCACATGTGTGGCGGTGTGGTACCGACGGTGTTTCTCACGGTGCCGGGCGAGCAGTCCGTCGAGCAGCCGGCGGTCGCCGCTGACGTGGCGCTGCCACGGCACCTCGAGGTCGTGCTCGATCATCACGCCAGTGTGCCATCGGGCGTGTCATCGTGTGGCGCTGTGACGATCCTGATCGACGAGGCTCGCTGGTGGTGGCGCGGCAAGAAGTGGTGCCATCTGGTCAGTGACTCGTCGTACGACGAGCTGCATGAGTTCGCCGACCGTGTCGGCATCCCCCGCCGAGGGTTCCAGGGCGACCACTACGACGTTCCCGAGGAGTACCGGGCGGAGTTGATCGAAGCCGGCGCCGAACAGGTCGAGAGCCGTGAACTCGTGCGGCGCCTCCGGGGTGCCGGACTCCGGCTGACTCCCGCCGAGCGGCGCTCCCGCACGGAGCCCTGACGGGCTCGGCGTCGGGGCTCACTGCGCCCATCTCGCCGGCTCACCGCACAACTCCCGGGGACACCGAGGCCCCGATCGGCCCAGCACGAACCACTCGATCAGCTCGAGCCCGCCAGCGCGGCACAGGTCGCTCGCCACCATCCATCGATGGACGTCGTCGACGTCGAGGTCGTCGTCGGGTCGGCTCGACGCCACGATCAGGGCCCGGATCGTCGGCTCCGACGCGACCGCGCTCGCGAAGAAGTCGATCACGTCGAAAAGCGCGTCTCGCTCGATGGTGTCGGAGACGATCACGACCGACGATCCGCGCCGGTCGTCGTCGAGCGTGATCACGATCGTGTCGTGGCCGTAGGGCGCGGCCAGTGCGAGGACGGCGAGGGCATCGTCTGGCGACTGGATCGGATCGATGCCGCCTCGGGGCACCGGGTGAAACCTGCGGTTGCGAGACATGGCGTCTCCTTCGGTCGGTGAGATCTGCGAAGGAGGAGTCGGTGAACCAGAGACTACCGAGACCGGACAGGAACCGATGAGAGCGATGCCCGGATCAGGTCGTATTCTCGACCCCATGGCCAGTACCGCCGTCGCCACCATCTACCACAATGCGCATTGAAACTCCTCCGTCAATGCCGTGCGCATTGCCGAGGACCTCGGAGTCGAGGTGGACATCGTGAACTACATCAAGACGCCTCCCGACGCCGACACGATCCGCTCGATCATCGCCAAGCTCGAGGACGAACCGACCGCGTTGGTGCGGCGCGACAGCATGTGGAAGAAGCTCGGCCTGACCGACGACGACGCCGCCACCGACGACCAGATCGTCGCCCTGCTGGTGAAACACAAGCAACTCCTGCAGCGCCCTGTCGTGGTCACCGCCGACACGGCGATCATCGGCCGGCCCAAGGAACGTGTGACCGAGCTGCTCGCGCCGCTCGCGGGGAACGATGCCGGCTGAGTGAGTACTGACACCGCGACACTGAACGAGGTCCTTCCTCCAGGAGCCGACGCGCACGATCCTCCGTCACGCTGGAAGCTGCTGGCCACGACGCTGCGCGCGCAGCGCAAGAACCTGATCATCGGGAGTGCGATCGGCCTGGTCTGGATGGTGGGCAAGGTGTCGGTGCCGCTGCTCGTCGGCGAGAGCATCGACCGAGGCATCGAGCAGGACGACAAGCCATGGCTCTGGGTGTCGCTGATCGTGCTCGCGGGCGTCGCCATCGGCCTGTTCACGGCGTTGCGGCGGTTCTACGCATTCCGCGAGGCCCGCTGGACCGAGACCCGGCTGCGAGAACAGATGTTCAACCACATCCTCTCGCTGCACATCGGGTATCACGATCGGGCCCAGACCGGCCAGCTGATGAGCCGCTCATCGAGCGATCTCAACCAGATCCAGTCGTTCGTGGTGATGATCCCGATCACCGTGTCGAACTTCGCGATGATCACCGCCGTCACGGTGATCCTGTTCGTCACCGACTGGAAGCTCGCGCTGATCGCCCTGGCGCCGCTGCCCTTCGTCAACATCGTCGCCCGCCGATTCTCGCACTCGATCCACTCGGCGGTGCTCGCCGTCCAGGCCGAACAGGCCGAGCTCGCCACCGTCGTGGAGGAGACGGTGGGCGGCATCCGCGTCGTCAAGGGGTTCGGTGCCGAAGCGGTCCAGTCGAAGCGACTCCGTCAGGAGGCCAACGACATCCGGACCGAGTCGATCGGTGCTGCTCGCATCCGGGCCAAGTACCTGCCGGCGATCGAACTGCTCCCGCAGCTCGGCCTGATCGCCGTGCTCGCGGTCGGGGGCATGCAGGTGATCAACGGCGAGCTGACCACGGGTCAGCTCGTACAGTTCAACTTCTACGTGGCGTTGTTGGTCGGCCCGCTGCGGATGCTCGGCATGACGATCGCTTGGGCCCAACGCGCCGGTGCCGCGCTCGAGCGGGTCAACGAGATCCTCGACACTGCACCGATCGTGGTCGACCCCGAACGCCCGCTGACGCTTCCCCCGGCCGGCGGGGCCGGTGCGGTGCAGTTCCGCGACGTCCGATTCGGTTACGACCCCGACCTGCCGGTGCTCGACGGATTCGATCTCGATCTCGCACCAGGGGAGTCGGTCGCGCTGGTCGGCGCCACCGGCTCGGGCAAGTCGACCGTCGCCCGGCTCCTCGTTCGCTTCTACGACGTCGACGAGGGGCGGATCCGCATCGACGGGATCAACGTGCGCGATCTTCCCGTTCACGACGTGCGCCGAGCCGTCGGCATCGTGTTCGAGGACACCCTGCTGTTCCACGACACGGTGGCGGCGAACATCGCCTTCGCCGAGCCCGATGCCGACTTCGAGACGATCGAACGGGCGGCGCGTCTCGCCGGCGCCCACGACTTCATCATGGGACTGCCGGATGCCTACGACACCATGCTCGGCGAGCGTGGCTTCTCGCTCTCCGGCGGCCAGCGACAGCGCATCGCAATTGCTCGCGCCATTCTCGCCGACCCGCGGGTCCTGGTGCTCGACGACGCGACCTCGGCCGTCGACCCGTCGAAGGAACACGAGATCCGGTCCGCGATGTCGACGGTGATGGAGGGTCGTACCACGATCGTGATCGCGCACCGCCCCGGCACGATCGCTCTTGCCGACACCGTCGTGCTCCTCGACGATGGCCGCGTGGCGGCCACGGGCCCACATCAGGTGCTGCTCGACACCGAACCGCGCTATCGCGCCGTGCTCGCTGCGATGGAAGCCGAGGACGACGAGGCGCGGTCCGCGCTGCCCGCCGACGCGCAGACCCCGGTGGGTGGTGACTGATGCACGGGATGGGCGCCATCGCCGAGGAGGACAAGCTCGATGCCGACGAGGCCAAGAAGGTCCTGCGTCGCGCCGGCCGCATGGCGCTGCCGTTCCGCAAGACGATCGCCGGAGCGTTGGCCTTCACTGCGGTGTCGACGCTCGGCGTCGTGCTCGGACCGGTGATCCTCGGCTGGGCGATCGACAACGGCATCGCGCCGAAGGACTCGGCGGCACTGCGCAACGCGGTGATCTTCTACGTCGGGCTGACCGTCGTCGCGTACTTCTCGGCACGCCAGCAGTACATCCTGATCAATCGGGCCGGCGAGGGCTTCCTCCGCGACCTGCGCATCCGGGTGTTCGATCACATCCAGAAGCAGTCACTGGCATTCTTCGATCGCAACAAGTCCGGCGTGCTCGTCGCCCGGATGACCGCCGACGTCGAGTCGATGAGCGAACTCGTCCAGTGGGGCCTGCTCCAGTTCGTGGCGGCGATCATGCTGGTCGGTTTCGCCCTGATCGCGGCGTTCCTCGCGTCGTGGCAGCTGGCGCTGGCCGGGCTGCTCGTCATGCCGGTGATCATCGGGGCGTCTCGCAAGTTCCAGCGCGATTCCAATGCCGCCTACCTGGACGTGCGCGAGAACGTCGGCCAGAACCTGTCGGCGCTCCAGGAGGGCATCGCCGGGGTTCGGGTCATCCAGGCGTACGGCCGTGAATCCGAGCAGCAGCGTCGCTTCAAGCTGTCGAACCGTGATCTCTACGACTCGCACGTCCACAGCGTCAGGGTGTCGACGTGGTACTTCGGCCTCGTCGAGACCGCCGGCGTCGTTGCGACGGCGTTGATCGTTGCCGTCGGAGGCTGGTTGTACTCCCGAGGCGACGTCGGGATCGGCCAGATCGTGACCGTCGTGCTCCTGTACGCCCAGCTCTTCGAGCCGGTGCAACAGCTGTCGCAGCTCTACAACACCGTGCAGTCCTCGGCAGCGTCACTGAACAAGCTGTTCGGGATCCTCGACACCGAACCCGACGTCGGCGACGGCACCGAGGAGCTCCCGCGGACCGGCTCGATGGTCGTCGACCGGGTCGGGTTCCGGTATCCGGCGACGGAGACTCCGGTGCTGAGCGATGTGTCGATCACCGTCGCCGACGGCGAGCGGCTGGCGTTGGTCGGCCCGACCGGTGCCGGCAAGTCGACGCTCGCCAAGCTGATGGCCCGGCTGTACGACCCCACCGAGGGCACGATCACGTTCGGCGGCATCGACCTGCGAGATGCGACGCTCGCGTCCCTGCGTCATCGGGTCGTGGTGGTGCCGCAGGAAGGTTTCCTGTTCGGCGGAACGATCGCGGACAACGTTCGTGTCGCTCGTGCCGACGCGACCGACGACGAGGTCCGCGCCGCCTTCGACGCGATCGGCGCCCTCGAGCGGTTCGAGGAGTTCGCCGACGGCATCCACACCGAGGTCCGCGAACGAGGGTCGCGGTTGTCTGCCGGTGAACGCCAGCTCGTGTCGCTGGCGCGGGCGGCTCTCGTCGATCCGGCGGTGTTGGTGCTCGACGAGGCGACGAGCAACCTCGACCCCGGCACCGAGTTCATCGTCGAGCGCGCCCTCGATTCGCTGATGAGCGGGCGGACCACCGTCGTCGTCGCGCATCGCCTGTCGACGATCCAGCGTGCCGACCGCATCGGGGTGATCGACGGTGGTCGCCTCGTCGAACTCGGCAACCACACCGAGTTGCTCGCGCTCGGCGGTCGCTACGCCGCGCTCGCCGCCGCCTGGCAGAAGAGCCAGCCCGTCGCCGGCGCCTAGCCGAACGTGCGAACTGTCACACTGTGCCGGGTCAAACGTGACACTCGGGATCAGGCCCGTTCGAAGACGAGCACGAACTCGACGAGACCGTTGTCCTCGGTCTTGACGACACCGAACGACGGGTTCTCGATGCCGTAGTCCTCGAACACGACCGGGATCGAGCCGAGCACGCCGATACGCCCTCCCGTCGTCTGGGCAGTCACGTCGAAGGTGACGGGGTTCGTCACACCGCGCAACGTCAGCTCGCCGGTCGCCGTTGCAGTGATCTGCTCATCGCCGACGGGGATGCGCCCGAAGTCGATCGGCTCGGTGATGCGGAACTCGGCGGTCGGGAACTCGTCGGCGTTCATGATCCGACCCTGGAACTGGCTGTCGCGCCGAGGGTCGTCGCTCGTGATGTTCTCGACCTGGACCGTGACGTCGACCTCCGTCGCGGTGGTTCCTTCGATCGTGAGCAGTCCCTCGATCTCGTTGCTGCGCCCCACGGCGGTGGTGTTGACGCCGGCGAGCACCTCCTCGACGCGATAGCCGAACTCCGATGCGCTCGTCGGAACCCAGTCCCCGTCGAAGTTGTCGGCGGCCGGTTCCCCCGAAGGGGCCGTGGTGCCCGAAGACGCTGCTGGGGTCGTTGCGTCGGGCCCGGTCTCCGCGGTCGATGGTTGGGTCGGCTCGACGAGTGCGTTCGACAGATCCGATTCGTCGAGTGCGTCGGGCGAGTCGTTGATGAAGTTCGCGTAGACGAAGATCCCTGCGAAGAACAGCACGACGGCGGCGACGACGCCGATCACCACCCACTTGATCCAGCGCTTCGATGATGTGGCTGGGGCGTCGGCACTGGCCGCTTCGTGGTCGGTCACGGCACGGATTCTTGCAGAGTGTCAGCACTGTTGTGTCGCGAGTGCCCGCCGTGGGCCAGACTGTCGCCCATGACCGACGCAAGTGCCACCGTGTCCGCCGTCGAGGTGTCGACGGCCCGCTCCGTCCCCAAGGTCGCCGCGGCGGTCGGCTGGGCGGTCGCGACCAAGGGCGCGGTGCCGCGCCAGATCGGGTTGAGCCGCGCCGCCCTCGAGGCCAATGGGTTCGAGGGCAAGGCCGGCCAGGTGCTGAGCGTGCCCACCGCCGACGGTGTGGCGGTGGCGATCGGCATCGGTGATCCTGGCACGATCGACGCGTCCGGGCTCCGTTCGGCGGCGGCAGCCTTCGCCCGGGCGGCGTCCAGGCATGCGCATCTGGCGACCAATCTGGCCGATGTCGACGGCGTCGAGGCCAAGTCGGCGGCGGTCGCCGTGACGGAGGGGGTCCTGCTCGCCTCGTACCGTTACACCGGACTCAAGAACGAGCCGGCCAACGCCTCGCGGCTCGAGCGCCTCACGCTGGTCGCCGGTGACCAGCGGCTGAAGGACGTCGACAGGGGTGCCGAACGAGGCAAGATCATCGCCGCAGCCGCTGCCTTCGCCCGTGAACTCGCGAACACGCCCCCCACGTACCTGAACGCGAAGGACATCGCTGCCAAGGCGGTCGACGTCGGGTCGGCTGCTGGCCTGCATGTCGAGGTGTTCAACAAGGATCAGCTCGAGCAGATGGGCTGCGGAGGACTGCTCGGTGTGAACCGGGGTTCGACCGAGCCGCCAAGGATGGTCAAGCTGACGTGGTCGCCGAGGAATCCCACGGGGCATCTCGCGCTGGTCGGCAAGGGCATCATGTACGACTCGGGAGGCATCTCGCTGAAGCCGAGCGACAACTTCCACCAGAACATGAAGATGGACATGTCGGGTGCCGCTGCCGTGCTGGCGACGATGAGCGCCCTGAAGGACCTGAAGGTCAGGACCAAGGTGACCGCGTGGCTGATGTGCACCGACAACATGCCATCGGGCAGCGCGTTGAAGCTCGGCGACGTGCTCACGATGCGCAACGGTAAGACCGTGGAGATCCACAACACCGATGCCGAGGGTCGTCTCGTGCTCGCCGATGGTCTGTCGCTCGCCGTCGAGGAGGCCCCGGACGCCATCGTCGACATCGCGACGCTCACAGGTGCGGCCGTGGTGTCGCTCGGAGAGAGCATCGCTGCCGTACTCGGCACCAACCAGGCCCTGGTCGATCAGCTGATCCAGCGGTCGGAGGCCACCGACGAGCCGATCTGGCAGCTGCCGCTGGCGTCGAAGCGTTACCGCAAGCTCCTCGACTCGGTCGTCGCCGACATGAGGAACATCGGCGGGCCCTACGGCGGCACCATGACCGCCTCGATCTTCCTCAGCGAGTTCGTCGGAGACATCCCGTGGGCGCACCTCGACATCGCTGGGCCGATGATGGTGGCGGCCGATGAGGGCATCTACTCGAAGGGCGCGACCGGATTCGGCACCCGCCTGCTGATCGAGCTCGCCTCCAACTTCACCCCGCCTGCCTGAGTTCCTCACCGAGGCGGGCGGCGTTGTCGGCGACCTCGGCGGCGACCGCATCGCTCACGCCGAGCGCCACGAGATGGTGTTCGATCAGCGAGGGATCATCGCCCAGTTCGAGCATGGTGGCCGCCAGGCGATGCGCTCGCGTCAGCTCCTCGACGCCGATCGACGCGTCGAGCCAGTCCGCGTGGGCAGCCTGCACGGACTCGGGCATACGACGCAGGTGGCGGAAGCTGATGGGAGGTATGCGCCGCCGAACAGCGAGCCCACCATCGATCGGATGTGCGAGTCCGAACATCACACAGCGCTGCAGTGCCTTGCTGAACGGTGACGCACGTCCGGTCGTATAGCTGAGACCCATCGCCTGCGCCGTGGCGTTCAGGTCGAGTTCGTAGCCGTCGGGCGCTCGCTCGAGCCCGGCAACGAGTCGTCGGAGCAGCCAGGTCGCGGTCGGGCCGAGCACCCCCAACCAGAACACCTCGACGTATCTCGAACGAGGGTCGAAGCCGCTGTCGTCGACGACCGGGTCGACCCACGGTCGCACGGCGATCGACCCGGCGAGCGGCGACGGGGACGGGATCTCGGACATGGGCGCCTCCCTTGCACGGAACTGCTGCGGGAGGAGCCGGTGACCGACCAGTGGGGGACGGGCCGGGCAGACAGGAAGCCACTCCCACGCCGACCGAAACGTTGGCGCCCGTTCGTCACGTCCACGATGTGCCGGGCACATCGTGGACATCAGCCGGCGATGATGTGATCGAGGGTGAGGTCGGGCTCGTTCTGCTCGATGCGGGCGAGCGCGTACTTGTTCTCGAACAGGGCGACGAGGTGGCCGTCGAGCCGGGCGAGGATCCTGACCCCCGGCTTCTCGCGCAGTGCGTCGGCTGATTCCTTGTCGGTCAGCCGGATCGCCTGATAGGGCGCGAACAGGATCTCGATCGGTGCGTTGAACTCGATGTCGAGCCGGTTTGCGAACACGTCGAACTGCAGCTGGCCGACCGCGGCGAGCACCGGTGAAGCGTCGCCCCAGTCGGGGTCCTTCAGGACCTGGACGACGCCCTCCTCGTTGAGTTGATCGAGGCCCTTGCGGAACTGCTTCATCTTGCCGGTGTCGACCGGTCGGGCCGTCGCGAAGACCTCGGGCGCAAATGCCGGGATCGGTGGGAACTTCACGATCGGGCCGGTCTCGTCGAACAACGTGTCGCCGAGGTTCAAGCCGGTCGCGTTCACCAATCCGACCACGTCGCCGGGGAACGCCTCGTCGACCGTCGTTCGCTCGGCGCCGAACACGGTGGACGCATACTTCGTCGCGAACGGCTTGCCGGTGCGCTCGCAGGTCATCACCATGCCGCGATCGAACTTCCCGGAACAGATGCGCGCGAACGCGATGCGGTCGCGGTGGTTGCGGTCCATGTTGGCCTGCACCTTGAACACGAATGCCGAACACGGCTCGTCGAGGTGCCGTGGCTTGTCGTCGACGTCGAGGCGTGGTGACGGCGCCGGCGCGAGCTCGACGATGGCGTCGAGGAGGTGGCGCACCCCGAAATTCGTCAGCGCTGATCCGGCGAACACCGGCGTCGACTCGCCAGCGAGGAACGACGGCATGTCGACATCGGCCTCCATGGCACTCAGCAGCTCGGTCTCCTCGGTGCTCTTCGCCCACGCCGGACCTTCCTCGGCTGCAGCGCGCTCGGCGGGGACGTCCTCCTCCGGTGCAATCTGGCTGCCCCGGGCCGTGCGGGTGAACCGGGTGAACACGTCGGTCCGTCGATCGATCACGCCGCGCAGGTCTCCGAACGAGCCGACCGGCCAGGTGGCAGGGGTGGGCCGAAGCCCGATCTGTGCCTCGATCTGATCGAGCAGCTCCAGCGGCTCCATGCCCGGTCGGTCGAGCTTGTTGAGGAACGTGATCACCGGCAGGTTCCGCGACCGGCAGACCTCGAACAACTTGAGCGTCTGCGGTTCGATGCCCTTGGCCGAGTCGAGCACCATCACGACGGCATCGACGGCAGCGAGCACCCGATAGGTGTCCTCCGAGAAGTCGCGGTGTCCGGGGGTGTCGAGCAGATTGAGCTCGTGGTCGCGGTACGGGAAGTTGAGCGCAGTCGAGGTGATCGAGATCCCGCGCTTCTGCTCCATGTCCATCCAGTCGGATGTCGCTGCACGCCGACCCTCGTGCGCCTTGACCGCGCCGCCCGAGGTGATGGCGCCGGCGTACAGCAGGAACTTCTCCGTCAGGGTGGTCTTGCCCGCGTCGGGGTGGCTGATGATCGCGAACGTGCGACGACGCGCGGCTTCGCTGATCACCTGGGCGGACATCTGGTCGAGGCTACCGTCGGGACGTGATCTCACGAGAGCGCTTGGCGGACCAGATGGAGCGCGAACAGCAGCGATTCGTCGAACTGCATCCCCGTTCCGCGACGTTGGCCGCGGGAGGGCGCCGACACCTCCTCGCCGGCGTTCCGATGCCGTGGATGACCCGCTGGCCCGGCGCGTTCCCAGTCCATGTGGCGTCGGCTGACGGCGCGCGGTTCGTCGACGTCGACGGCATCGAGTACGTCGATTTCTGTCTGGGTGACACCGGGGCGATGACCGGGCACGGTCGTGGCGGTCTCGCCGCCGCGGTCGGCCACTCGACGACGATGCTGCCGAGCGAGGACGCCGCCTGGGTCGCCGACGAACTCCACCGGCGCTTCGGTATGGACAAATGGCAGCTGACCACGTCGGCGACCGACGCCAACCGTTTCGTCCTCCGCTTCGCCCGTCACTTGACCGGGCGACCGAAGATCGCCGTGATCGACTGGTGCTACCACGGCACCGTCGACGAGACACTCGCGATCCTCGGACCCGAGGGAGCGGTGGTCAGCCGGCCGGGCGCAATCGGCCCGCAGGTCGATCCAGCGCTGACCACTCGGGTCGTGCCGTTCAACGACTTGGACGCACTCGACGCCGCGCTCGCCCATGGGGACGTCGCCGCCCTGCTGATGGAGCCGGCCCTCACGAACATCGGTATCGTGCTCCCGCAGCCCGGCTATCACGAGGCGGTGCGGGAGATCACCCGACGGCACGGCGTCTTGCTGATCATCGACGAGACGCACACGATCTCGGCAGGGCCGGGCGGCTGCACGCAAGCGTGGGGGCTCGATCCGGACATCGTGGTGATCGGGAAACCGATCGGTGGCGGATTCCCCGTCGCCACGTATGGCATGACCGACGAGTTGGCAACGGCGCTCGATCCGGCGCTCCACGGCCACGATGCAGACGTCGGGGGAGTGGGGGGAACACTTGCCGGCAGCGCGATGGCAACCGCCGCGATCCGCGCGACGCTCTCGACGACGCTGCTCGAGGCCGACTACGCGCGCATGATTCCGCTCGCTGCACGCTGGACCGATGGGGTCGCGGCCGCAATTGCCCACTACGAGCTGGACTGGTCGGTACAGCAGCTCGGCTGTCGCGCCGAGTACTGGTTCTGCCCGCTTCCCGTGAACGGCGCGGACGCCGCGGCAGCAGTCGACGAGGAACTCGACACGTTCATGCACTTGTGGGCGCTCAACCGGGGAATCCTGATGACGCCGTTCCACAACATGGCGCTGCTGTCGCCAGCGCACATCGACGACGACGTCGATCGTCACACCGAGGTCTTCGCCGCGGCCATCTCTGCGCTCACCTGACCCGTCTCCCGCGATCCGCGTGCGATGAGCGAACCAACCGCATACGGCACCTTTCGCTCATCGCAGGAGGTGTTCAGAGGCCGGTCACGTCTCCGATGCCGCCGGGCAACGACTCGGCCACGCCGTCGATACCGAGTGACTCGGTCATCTGACCGACGTCGACACCGAAGCTCTCGGCAACGGCACTACCTTCACCGAGGAGTCCGCCGACCTGTTCGTCGAGGCCAGTCGACTCCAGAACGCCCTGGAGTGCGTCGCCCCCGAGCAACCCCTTGATCGCATCTAACAAGCCCATTGCAAAGGACCCTTTCTAGTAGGTTGATTGGATCATATCGGACGGGGTTGCCGATCGCCACCCGTCGCGGTCACAGTGGTGCGATGTCGACGGATCTGGTCCTCGCGGCCCGCAGCGTCATCGCGGCCGCCGAGCGAATCGTCGTGCTCACCGGTGCCGGCATCTCGACCGACTCGGGCATCCCGGACTTCCGCGGTCCCAATGGGCTCTGGACCAAGAACCCGGCCGCCGAGAAGGCGAGCGACATCCGCTACTACCTCGGCGATCCGGAGGTTCGACGTGCAGCGTGGCAACATCGCCTCACCACACCGGCGTGGACGGCCGAGCCCAACCGCGGTCACGCAGCGATCGTCGAGCTGGAGCGCCGCGGGATCCTGCACGGGCTGGTGACCCAGAACATCGACGGGCTGCACCAGAAGGCCGGCAACGACGCGTCCAAGGTGATCGAGGTCCACGGCACCGTCTGGTACACGCGCTGCTGGGAATGTGAGGACCGGCGGCCCATGGACCAGGCGCTCGAGCGTGTTCGGGCGGGCGACCCGGATCCGGCCTGTCTCGAGTGCGGCGGGATCCTCAAGAGCGACACGATCAGCTTCGGCCAAGCACTCGTCCCCGAGGTGATCGACCGGGCGATGCGGGTGAGCGACCAATGTGACGTGATGCTCGCGGTGGGCTCGACCCTCAGCGTGTTCCCGGCGGCCAACTGTGTGCCCCGGGCAAAGGCTGCGGGTGCCCAGGTGATCATCGTCAACGGCGACGAGACGGCGATGGACCGCTACGCCGACTGGCTTCTCGTCGGCCAGATCGGCGAGATCCTGCCGGCACTGGTCTCGTGAGGTGCCGCGCGATCGGCGGCGCCGTGGGTGCATTGGCGCTCGGCGCTGCGACGGCGTGCGGCGCGGTGAGCGACGCTGTGTGCGTGTCGAGCGACGTGGGCGAGATCTGCGCCGAACGCGGCGAGGGGCGTATCGCGTTCAGCGGAACCGGGCTGGAACCCGGGTCCGAGGTGCAGATCGACAACGAAGAACTCGGCCCCATCACCCTCGTGGTCGATGACGACGGGACCCTCGACACGGCCGGCGCGGTCGGCGTGGTCGCGCTGTTCGCGGGCACGGAGTTCACCTTCACCGTGACGGCCACCGACGGCCGTGGTGACCCGTTGGCCGGCGAGCTCACGGTGTCGACCTGAGCCGACCCGTCGACGTGGCCCGACTCGCGAGGACCGCCCCGCCGATCACGAATGCGACGCCCACGAGCTCGAGCGCGACCACGTCGTCCTCGCGGAACACCACGCCGAGGACGAGCGCCACGACCGGGATGAGGTAGGTGATGAACGACGCTCTCGTCGAGCCCACCCGCCCGACGAGCGAGCCCATCAATGCAAAGGCGACGCCGGTGCCGACCACGCCCAGCACGGCGACGGCGACGATCGGCCCGATCTCCCAGACCGCGTCGTCGAGCTGCCAGAGCCCGTACGGAGCGGTCCAGACGGTGGCCAGCGCCAGCACCTTCGCCATCAGATCCACCGATCCGTAGCGCCGCTGCATCGGTCCGGCGAGCGTGACAGCGAATCCGTAGCACACGGTCGCGAGCACGACGAGTACGACGCCGAACGTCTCGCTCGACCCCTCGCCGATCGACGGCAGGCTGACGAAGACGACGCCGATGAATCCGACGGTGATGCCGAGCAGTTGCGCTCCCCGGGTGGGCTGGCGCAGGAGCACCATGGCGAAGATCGCCGCGAAGATGGGGGTTCCCCCGTTGAGGAGGCCGGCGACAGCCGAGGTGATGTGCTGCTCGGCGATCGGGAAGAGTGTGAACGGCACGGCCACCCAGACGACCGACAGTGTGATGAGCCTGAGGCGGTCCTCGGGTCGAACCGCTGCGCGCCGGCGTGGCGTGGCCGCCAGAGCGAGTGCGCCGAGGCCGACGCGCATCAGGGTGATGACGCCCGGAGGGAGCGCATCCAGACCGATGTCGATGAACAGGAACGACGCGCCCCAGATGACGGCGATCGACAGGAACAGACCCCAGTCGGCTGGGGTGAAGCGGTCGTCGACCTCCGTGCTGACATCGGTCGTCGCGGTCACGTGCGCACCGTAACAACCGCGTCGCGCTCGCACCGGCGGGATTCGGACGGAGCGTTGCGGGGAAGGGTTCCGCACCCGGGGCGAAGGGTACGATCAGGTTGTGGCCGATCGAGAACACCCTCGTGGTCTGTTCCAACGGCCGATCGACGCGATCGCGTCCGTGGTCGTCCCGGTGGTTGCCGACGCCGTCGACCCCGATGATCTGGTCGATCGCATCGACGTGAACGCGTTGATCGATCGGATCGACGTCGATGCCGTGCTGGACCGCATCGACGTGAACGCGCTCGTGTCGCGGCTCGACATCGACGCGCTGCTCGACCGACTGGATCTCGATGAGGTGCTGAACCGGGTCGATCTCGACCGGCTCATCGGTCGTCTCGACGTGAACGCGATCGTCGACCGCATCGATGTCGAGCGGGTCGTCTCCCGCATCGACCTCGACGCCATCGCCGACCAGGTCGATGTCGATCGAGTGATCGCCCGCGTTGACATCGATGCCCTGGTGGCCGGGGTCGACCTCGACGCAGCGGTTGCCCGCGTCGATCTGGATGCTGCCGCGGATCGGATCGACGTCGACCGAGTCGTCGCCCGCGTCGACGTGGACGCGATCGCGAAGTCGCTGGACATCGACGCCATCGTGGCGGAGAGCACCAAGGGTGTGCTCGGGAGATTCACCGACATCCTGCGCCGTCAGCTCGTCGGGATCGATGAGATCGCCATGCGAGCCGTGTCCCGGGTGCTCCGGCGCGACTACGAATCGCTGCCGACGGGACCCCCGCTGGCCGACGATCGCGAACCACTGGTCGGCGACGGAGCAAGCATGAGCGGTCGCTACGCGGGGCCGGTCTCGCGTCTCGCTGCGCTCGGCCTCGACCTGTTCGTGATCTCCTCGACGTATGCCTTGATGGTCGCCGGCGTCAGGTATCTCCTGGACGTGTTGTTCGATGCCACTATCGACCTCGGCGGCACGTGGGTTCCCAGTGGACTGCTCCTGGTGTACGGGTTCGCGTACTTCTGGTTCTCCCAGGCGCTCACCGGGCGCACCATCTCGCAGATGCTCGCCGGCATCAAGGTCATTCGGAGCGACGGCGATCCGCTCAGCCCCGGCGCCGCGGCGACCCGTACGGTCGTGCTCCCGTTCAGCTTCCTGCTGTTCGGCATCGGAGCGTGGATGGCACTGCTCGATCGCCGTCGACGAGCGCTGCACGATCTCGCCGCCAGATCGGCGGTGGTCTACGACTGGGGGGACCGTCCTGCAGCGTTGCCGGCCCCGCTCACGAGGTTCCTCGAACGCAGGGTGGCAGCAGTGTCGAGCTCCGCGACTTCGCGTTGAGCACGGTGTTCGAATCCTGACCGACTTGGTAGGCTTTCGGGATGGCAACGTTCCGTGACCTGCTCGCCGCCGCAAAGTCCGAGATCCGCGAGATCGACCCCGAGGGTGCCGCCGGGCGCATCGCCGATGGTGCGCTCGTGCTCGACGTACGCGAACCCGACGAGTACGACGAGGGCGCCCTCGTCGGCGCGATCCACATCCCGCGCGGGCACCTCGAGGCCCAGATCGAGAACCGCATCGCCGACAAGTCCGCTCCCATCGTGGTGTACTGCGCCGGCGGCGTCCGATCGGCGTTCGCCGCCAAGACGCTTGCCGAGTTGGGCTACACCGACGTCGAGTCGATGGCGGGCGGGTTCGGTCGGTGGAAGGACGAGGGTCGGCCGTGGAAGCAGCCCGCCTCGCTGACTCCGGAACAGAACAACCGCTACAAGCGTCACCTCTTGCTGCCCGAAGTCGGCGTCGAGGGTCAGGTGAAGCTCCTCGAAGCCAAAGTGCTCATGCTCGGCGCCGGCGGCCTCGGATCACCGGCAGCGTTGTACCTGGCCGCCGCGGGTGTCGGCACGATCGGCATCGTCGACATGGACGAGGTCGACTCTTCCAATCTGCAGCGTCAGATCCTGCACAACATCGATCGCATCGGCGACCGCAAGGTCGACTCGGCCAAGAAGACCCTGACGATGCTCAACCCCGACGTGAACGTCGTCACCTACGACACGCGCCTCGATGCATCCAACATCATCGACATCATCTCGGGGTACGACGTGATCGTCGACGGTGCCGACAACTTCCCGAGCCGTTACCTGCTCAACGACGCCAGCGTGAAGCTCGGCATTCCGGTGGTCCACGGGTCGATCTTCCGGTTCGAGGGCATGGTGAGTGTGTTCCACCCGACCCAGGGCCCGACCTACCGCGACATGGTGCCGCAGCCCCCGCCCGCCGAGCTGGCTCCGAGCTGCGCCGAGGCAGGGGTGCTCGGCGTGCTGCCCGGCATCATCGGGTCGATCCAGGCGCTCGAGACGATCAAGGTGATCCTCGGCCTCGGCGAGCCGCTCATCGGGCGCATCCTCACCGTCGACACGAACGACATGGAGTTCCGGGTCTTCAACCTGAAGCCCGACCCGGCCAACGAGGTCACCTACGCCAACCGAGACCGCATCGAGATCAAGGAACTCGACGGGCTCTGCGCCCCCGGCCTCAGCCACTGAACTGTCACACCGTGCCGGGTCAAACGTGACACTTCGGGTCCTTCCGGCGAACTGTCACGTTTGACCCGGCACAGTGTGACAGTCCGCGCTGATCGTCATGGTGTGACGATCGGGAACTCGCGGTCGACCGGGGCGAGGACGGCGACGAGTCGACCGAGGTCGCCGGGATCGCCGTCGATGGCGATCGAGCCGTCACCGAGTGCGGCGGCGATGTCGACGCGGCCGGTCAGGAGACCGATGAGCGTCCGACGCGCCAGCGTGAGCGTGGTCGAACCCTCCGCTGGCTTCGGCGTCATCCGATGGTTGGCAGTGCCGTTGCGCAGCTCGAACACGTAGGTCTCGTCCAGATCGGTGATCACGAACGACAGGACCAGGTGCTGATCCCACGCCTTGGGACCGTCGACGCGGATGGCCACACTGCTCAGGATCTGCTCGACCGAGAGCGCCGCGAGCAGATCTGGCGCGCCCGTGGCGGCCGGCGTGCCGAAGATGCCCCGGCGCAACTCGGTCGCGCCCGACAGATACACGTTGCGCCACGTCCCGTTCTCGCAGCCGAACGCCAACTGCTCGAGGGCGTCGGCCTGCAGCACACGAGCCGTCTCGTGGTGCTCGTCGGCGAAGAGCACGTGGTTGAGCACCTCGACGGCCCAGCGGAGGTCGCCGCCGTCGACGG
>JBGSII010000373.1:0-3474 GCA_041742555.1 Ilumatobacteraceae bacterium | reverse complement strand
CGGATCGCGCTCGATCGCTCCGACATCGTCTCGTTCCACTGCTACGGCGCCGAACCGGTCCTCCAACGGGCCATCGACGGCCTCGCGAGGCTCGGGCGGCCGCTGGTGTGCACCGAGTGGATGGGCCGCCCCACGTCCCCGCCGGAGCTCATCGACGTGTTCCGCCGCACCGGTGTCGGCTGCTACACGTGGGGCCTGGTCGACGGACGCTCCCAGACGAAGTACCCGTGGACGTCGTGGGCCCGACGGTCCACCGAGCGCACGCCCTGGTTCCACGAGCTGCTCCACCCCGACGGCACGTCCTACGACCCGGCCGACATCGCCGCGTTCCAGAGGGCCACCGCAAGGACCTGAGCCGCCGGTCGACGTCGCTGTCGACGGGGCGAATGCCCGGACACCGCTGCGGTGGTTCGTCCTCGCGCTACGTGATACCTGCGCCGGCTCGAGGCCGATCCATCGGGTGCGGAGCGGTTCGGGATCAGGCCTGGTTCGGGATCGGGATGACGGTGGTCGGCAGCTGCACGGTCTGGTTCGGCAGCGCGATGACAAGTCCGCCGAACCCCTGGAACGCCAGGTTGGCCGAGAGGGTCAGGCCGAACCCGGGCACGACGATCGTGTTGTCGTCCAGGTCCACATACGCTCCCGGCGCTCCAGCTCCGGCCGAGAGGTTGGCGACCACACCCGTGGTGTAGGTCAGTGGCGGCAGGAAGGGGAGGGGGCAGGAGATGGTGAAGTTGCCGAGCGACACAGCGGTGTTGAAGCCGTTGAGGGTCACGCCGGGCAGGGCGGTCTGTCCCGACCCCGCGTCGATGGTCGTCGGGGGGATGATCAGCGTCGGCCCAGCGACGTTGATGGACGGCGGGTTGTAGGTGGCGGAGCAGCCGAAGTTGATGCCGACCGGTGGCAGCTGAAGCGAGAAGGACGGGAGCTGGTACGTGAACCCCGGGATGTCGACCGTGAGCAAGGTCGTGGTGGTGGTGCTGGTCGTCGTGGTCGTGGTCGCCGGGGGCGCAACCGGCGCGCAGGCCGCACCGACCACTGCCGCTGTGGCTATCGCGACTGCCCCGATGGTCCGCCAAGCCAGACGTGTCCGCTTCATCTTCGCCTCCACTCGTGTCCCGAAACGCAACACTACGATGGCACTGTTGCGTGTTTCAGCGTCGCCTTCCGTCAGGCCGGCTCGGATGAGCACGTGACCCCGACCGTCGAGTAGCGCCTCATCCCGAGCGGCGGTGGGGCAACGGTCTGGCTCCCCCTCCGACGTGAACCCCCAAACCCACGCTCGCTGACTGCCCCAGTTCGCCGGATCGAGGTCGGTCACCTCCCCGCCGCATGCCCGCTCAGGGCTCGACGGCGTCTCCGAAGGCATCGCAGTCGGGGTTCTCGCACACGAAGTTGGAGTCGAGAACGTTCGAGGTGTCTGCGGGAAGTGTCGTGACGCCGCAAGAAGGGCAGATCGGTGCTCGTTCGACGTCAGCGTCATCGCCCTCGTTCATGAAGGTGATCATCCCAGGGAGCGCTGTCAGCGTCGACCCTGCTGAATCGAACGCGGGTGCCCCATACCGCCGACTATGCCTGTGCCAGCTCCGTGCGGTTCGGCCGCGGTCCTCGATTCGGGTCGACGTCTGTACAAGCTATCGACCGGTGGGTTGCCTCACGAGTGTCGTGCCGGAGCGTCAGTTCCGACGGGTGAGACGAGGTCCGGAGGTAGGCTGACGGGCATGGGAGCGCACCGAGCGATCATCGAATCGAAGCGGGATGAGATCAACGATCTCGTGCGTCAGCACCGTGGCCGAACGGCGTCGTTGTTCGGCTCGGTCGCCCGAGGTGACGACACACCCGAGAGCGACATCGACTTCCTCGTCGAGTTCGAGACGGGCAGTTCACTCTTCGACCTGATGGATCTGCAGGAAGCGCTGGAGCAGCTCCTGGGCGTGTCCGTCGACGTCGTGTCGCTCGGTGGACTGAAGGACCGCGACGATCACATCCGTCGAGAAGCTGTTCCGATTTGAGTCGTTCCGACGACCTGCGGATAGCGGACATCCTCGAGGCGGCCGAGCAGCTCGCTTCGTTGGTCGCTGACGGGCGTGGACGGTTCGACACCGACTCGATACGGCAGCGTGCCGCTGAGCGCCTGCTGGAGATCATCGGCGAGGCCTCCAACGCGATCTCCGACGAGTTCAAGGGCGAGCACCCTGACGTCGCGTGGCGGCACGTGGTGAACCTGCGGCACCTGCTCGCACACCACTACCACCGTGTCGACATCGACCAGATCTGGACGATCGCGACGGTCAGCGTGCCGGAGCTCGCCAGAGAGCTCGAGGGCACGAACGAATAGCGACGTCGAACGCCGATTCGACTCAGATCGATGTATGCAAAATGTATGCAGACCTCTGACGATCAGCCGGATTGGCGGCTGCTCGCCGGATTCGGAATCCCTGCAAACAAAGGGATCGCGGGACTGGGGACCACTGGCCGGACCCGCCAACACGGCTGGATTACGACTGGGGGTCAAGAGGTCGGGAGTTCGAATCTCCCCAGCCCGACGGTCCGGAGCCCCTGCGCTGCAGGGGCTCCGCCGCTTTTCGAGGGGCGAGCTCGACGACCCCAGGAGGTCGTCGCTCGGTTGACCAGGGCCCATGCCGCCGGCGCCGACAGGCATCGTTGTCGACGCAAGGGGGGACAGGTGCATAGGGTTGGATCCGAGGGAATGCGCGTGCCCCCCGACCGGGTGCGATGAGCGGGCTTCCCCCGAGGAGGGCTGCAGGATGCACGATTCCAGAAACCGGACCGATTCCCGTCCACGGCGCCGAGCGCCCCGTGCCATTGGCCTCCTGATCGGAGCGCTGTCGATCGTGGGCCTCGTGGCCTGCGCCCAGGTCCCCCAGGCCGTGGTGTCGGTCCCGTCGACCTACACCTTCGGGACCGCACCGGATGCTCCGTCTCCGGGCGGAAGCGTGATCGTGTGCCACCCGGAAGCGACGTCGCTCTACATTCGGGCCAGTCTGCTCGCATACGGCGTGCTGGACTGGACTCCGTTCGGAGGCACGACGCGTCAGGTGTGGGGGCTCCAGGACACCTCGGGGACCAAGGACGGCTTCACGCAGACGGTGGTGCTCGAACCCGGCTGCGGGGTCCTGAGCATCCGCGCCTACTTCGAGAACGGGCCCTACACCGGACCTCCGACCATCACGGTGGAGGTCACCGACGTCCCTCCGCCGGCCTGCATCCCCGACTGCTTCGCAACCTAGGTCGTCGCTGCGGGGTCTGGGCGACCACGACCCGCCTGGGACCACCAGGGCATGGGTGACGCGCGGGAGCAGTTGCCCTGCGTCAGCCTTCGGAGATGACGAGCCGGTAGCCGTAGTCGGCCCGTTGACGTTCGAGCAGGTCGCCGTGGCGGGCCTGCCAGGTGCCGTCCTCCAGGTCCGACGCCAGCCGGGCCACGCCGCGATCGACCGCATCGTGCGGGAG
>JBGSII010000372.1:0-6278 GCA_041742555.1 Ilumatobacteraceae bacterium | reverse complement strand
TGATCGACACGCCGCCAGCCTCGGCGTCGAGCGGGAGCAACGTGAGCTCGTCGCCGCAACCGGCGCGGCCGCCGACGCACAGGAAACCGTTTATCGCCACGAACGAGCGCTCGCCGACCTCGTCTCGCGCATCACCGCGATCGAGGAGGCTCTCGGCTCGCAGTATGACGTCGTGCTCGCACGCATCGGTGCCCTCGAACGACAGCTCGGGCTCGACGAATCAGAACGCGATCGAATCCGCAAGGACCTACCGGAACTGGAGCGACGGATCGGCAAGCTCGAACAGCAGGTCGAGCAAGCCGAGTCCGAGCGCGCGGCTGCCGACATCCACCGCGCATCGACACACCAGCGCATAGTGACCGCCCTGCGCCGAGGCATCGGCATCGACGCCGATATCGAGACACCGCAAGCCCTTGACGGTGTCACCGCCGTGCTCACCGCCGCACGCGAGATCACCACCAAGCTGGGCATGAGCGACACCAGCGCACCGCCCCGCGAGCGAGCCGGCTCCCGGGTCGAAGAGCAACTCCACGTCGCCAGGCAACGTCTCGTCGGTTCCGACATCGAGCGAACCCCCAACGACGACGGCTGGACAGATCTGACCGCACTCGTCGGAGGACAACGTCGACGCATCGGGGAGCTCGCAAGCGCGCTGCGCGCCAGCCTCGACAGCGCAACGGCAGAGCTACTCGACGAAGAGGAGCAGCTGTTCGCTCGCGTCCTGGCCGGCGACATCCGCCGCACGCTCGCCGCACGGATCCGGCACGCCAACGAACTCGTCGACAGCATCAACCGCCAACTCGACCAGGTGCGCACCAAGGCGGCCGGCGTCCAGGCACGACTCACCTGGAACGTCGACGACGCGCAGCCTGACTCTGTGCGCTCTGCTCGAGCACTCCTCCTGCGCGACCCCAGCGACCTCACTGACACCGAGACCGCCGCTCTCCAAGCCTTCGTACGCGCCCGCGTCGAGCAAGCCCGCGTCGACCTCGAAGCGAACGCAGCATGGGAAGCACGCCTGCGCGAAACCCTCGACTACCGACGCTGGCACCGCTTCACCCTCCAACTCGCCCACCGCGACTGGGACGGCTACCAGACGGCGACCGCCAAGCGACTTCAGAAGCTCTCGACCGGCGAACGATCCATCGCCCTCCACCTGCCGATGCTTGCATCGATCGCGGCGCACTACACCGCCGCCGATGGTCGGCCCGCAACGTGCCCGCGGTTGATCATGCTCGACGAGCTGTTCGCAGGCGTCGACCCGACCAACCGGTCCCAGCTCTTCGCCCGCTTCACCGACTGGGATCTCGACGCCGTCTTCACCAGCGACCATGAATGGTGCCAGTACGCAACCCTCGATGGAATCGCGATCCATCATCTCCATCCCCCAGTCGGCAACGAGCCCGTCACGTCAACACGATTCACGTGGGACGGCCACCTCCGCACGATCGACCCAGTCGCCTCATGAATCATGTCGATGACGCTTGCAAGCGGCTCGGCCGACCGGCACTCGCACCCATCGTCGAGGAACTCGCTCGACGACTCGACGAAGGCCGCGGCACACTCACACGGATCACGCTCCGCGGCCTCCACGATGACCATCGCAGTGCACTCGCCGACCTCCTCGGAGTCGCCAGGCTTCCGCCCGCGGACACCTCACTCGAGATCGCTCGCCTTCTCAGCGCACTGCGCCTGAGCGACGCGAACGAGCTCCGACAGGTCATCGAGCAACTCCACGGACCGCTGGGCGATCGCGCTGCAGTTAGGGCGGCAGAAAGGGAGGCCCGAGCGGCGCTGTGGGACTGGTTCATGGAGCAAAGCCGAACGATCGTTGTCACGAACGTCGGTCCGCTCAGCGATTGGCCGGCGCAGGTCCGAAAGGAAGGAATCCGCGGAGACCTCGACACCCACCGCGTGCGCCTCGCCCGAGTCTTCGACGTGCTGTCAGCGCTGACGCAGGTGCCACAGGGGGGCATGCCGCTCGCGACGTTCGCCAACGCAACTCTGGGAGACTCGCACGCCCTCGACCATGGTCAACCACTGGCCCGCCTCGTCGTCACCGCAATCGCCGACGCCGCCAACGAAGCGCGGCCAGACAGTGCAGAGGACGCTCGTGCGCTCTGGGAGCTCGTCGGCGTCAACCCCGACCCGCTGTCATCCAACGCGCTCAGCATTGGTCTCGCCGTCGGAGCAAACCATCCGCTCGCCCCGATCCTGACCAGTCACAGCGCCGCCGCCGAGCCGGTCATCCTGACCCTCTCCCAGATCAAGAGATGGCCGATCGATCCCCTTCGCGCGGACCGCTGTGCCTTCGTCGTCGAGAACCCAGCGATCGTCGCAGCAGCCGCAAACCAGTCGTGGGATGGGCCGCCCATCATCTGCTCGTCGGGCCGACCATCGATCGCAGTCGTCTCGCTCCTTCGACAACTCGGCGCGCACGGAGCCGCACTCCACCAGCACGCCGACTTCGACGCCGCAGGCCTCAGCATCACCGACTGGCTCAGCAGCCGCGCCGGAACGACACCGTGGCTGATGACGGCGGACGCCTATCGGGTAGCGATCGCAGCGCAGCGGGATCGTCCTCAGCTCGGTGGAGTCCTGCCGGCCACGCCATGGGATCCGGATCTTGCCGACGTCATGGCGACGCACGGCCACGCCGTCTACGAAGAAGAGCTCACGGAGCACCTGCTCACAGCGATGGTCTGCCGATGAAGGGGAGCGCTCTGCAACAGGCCCCCGGCAGCCGAGCGGCGGTCGGCCGCTTCGAGCGGTCTACGGGCGAGGGTACGCTGCGTATTGTGACTGCGGGTGTGATTGGCGTGTCGTGGGCGCAGCCGCAGCTGAGAGGCGGCGTTGCGAAGCCGACGCTGATTTCCACTGTTGACACTGCGGGTTCGCATGTTCGGTAGGCGGCGCCGGCCCGTGCTCCGGATCGACAGGATCACCGGCGCCGAACAGAAGTGGGCGGGGAAGCGAGCACTTCGCGGCGCGTCTGCCGATCGGGTTGGCCCGGTTCGGTACGCGTTCTCCGTTGACCCTGAGACACAGCACCAGCTGGCGCGATGGGCGGACCTTGGTCGGGTTCTGAAGTCCATCGGCGGCACAACCGAACGAACGGCGGTGAGACTCTCACGCTCGGTGGACGGTCGGGAGATCGCTGCCGAGGTACTCGGAGCAGCCGCGCTTGATCGCGTGTTTGTCCGTTGGTCCGACACAGGACTGCGCAGCAAGGCATCCCCGCCGTGGTACGTCACAAGGTCCGATCGGATGGGATCGATGACCCGTGTTCCTCTGGGCGAGGTGCCGACCAACTTCGATGAGATCGCCCCTGAGGAGTACGGACGGTTTCCAGGTCTCGACATTGCGGCCGTGCCCTCGGAGGCGGTGCTGACGACCGCTGAGGCAGAGGTTGCTGTGAGGTGGTTTCTCACGTCATGGCCCGATGACTCGAGTCCCGTCCTTGACTGGCTGTGAGGATGAAGCCATGACGGGTTCAGGCGGATTCCAGCGAGTCGAGCTGGAGGGGTTGACGATCGAGTTTGTACTCGGTTCCAGTGTTCAACGTCTCGCCGAGGAAGCCTGGACGGTCGCGGGTCAGGAACGGGTCGATCATGAGATCGCCGAACTCGCCGAGCAGCTTCGAGTCGTCGACGGTCGAGTCGACCGACTCACCAACTACTCGGATCGCCTGGACTGTGCCGTCGCCGTTGGGTGCGGTGTTCTCGCCGGGATCGTCGATTCGCTGTGGGTGGGTGAGTTCAGTCTCACGCGCGCCCACGAGTGGGGGGCTGACCGGGTGAACGAGTTCGTGCTGAAAGCAGCGCGGACGCTGACCGGGTACGAGGGCAACGACTTGGCGACCGCGATCCGGCGGCTGGAACAGGAGGTTCCGTTCGCTGGTGACAAAGCCACCCGCCCCTTCGGCGGCCCGACGATCCACCATCTCCGCGATCTGACTCACCACCCGTCGCCCGTGGGGCTGGTCGCATCCATCGTGATGCAGTTCACCGGACAGGCATGGGGCGTGACGAACGGCTCGCTTGGCCCGGTCAGCGTCGGGCAGGACGCACCAGAGCTGATCGGGACAACCGTGTCCGAGAAGTTCCTGTTCGGGACCATCCGATGGGTCGCCCATCTCGTGAGTGATGTCGCTGGCTCCAGCACCTTCGCAGGGGCGGGAACCGGGCTCCCCGGCCCGCTGCTTTCGACTCTTCATGAGGCCGGTGCGGCGTTCGGACGCATTCGGGGTGAAACCGAGCGCACCGAGTTCCTGAAGTGGGTCGAAGGGGTGTTCCGGGGCGACCGCGACGGTGTGCCGTTCGACCTCCGAACGGAACTCGGGATCGTGAACGAGGCGGGGCGTCAAGCCTTGCCGGTCCTCCTCACGGAGACGTTGGTTCGCGCCTTCTACTTCGTACGCCGTGCGTCCGAGGCGTGCCACGAAGCTGAACCCAGGACGTTCAGGGAACTCCTGTCGGTGGATCTGCGGCCGGCGCTCCCGTGGGGCAACCGGACGGTCACGCGAATGCTGACGGTCGCGTCTTCGACCTTTACCGCAGTCGACTTGCTCGACGCCGGGATTCGGGCAGCGGTTGCCTCGGGCGGCGACAGTGTGAGCTTCTCGGCGCAGTTCCTCCTGAGGGTGAACTTTGTCGGGGTCGTACGAACCTCGGTTGCGATCGGTGTCGACGTTCGCCAGGGCATGAGCCGCTCGGCACTCCGAAACGAACGCATCGCGATCATGGACCAGCAACTCCGGCTGCTCAACGCCCGCGCCTCCTACCGGGTAGGTGACACGTGGGTCGCAGCGGGGGAGGCGACTACCGCCGTCCGGGCCGCTGAGGAAGCGGTTGCGCTCGCCGGGCCGGCCTTCATCGAGACCTGGACTGGAACACGCGAGACAGCGCAGAAGATCGAAGAGCAGGTCAGTGGCCTACGTGCCTCAGACCCGGACGTGCTCGCGCAGGCTCTTGAGGACTTGGAGTGGGGAGTCGAAACGTGACCGTTGACCGAGAAGCGGACGGCGAGGTCGAGGTCGTCGACATCGAGGACTCGACGCCTGATCCAGGAGCGTTGCGAGAGGCCGAACGTCGCATCAATGATGTCGCCCGGCTGGCCGAGGTCGTGGACGCGTCGATCAACGAAGCGGACCAGGCCGCGACCGCTGCCCAGGCGGCGAAATCGAAGTCGGCTCGCATGTTCCAGCAGAAGCAAGCGATCGAAGCGCTTCAGGATGCCGGTGTTGCTTCATCCGAGGTGCTCGTGTCGTTGGCCGAAAGCCAGAAACACCTATTCGAGAATCAGCAGGCGCTCTCCAATCTCATCCGAGAACTGACGGGCTACGCACTCGGGAGCATCGCCAACACGCGCCTCGTGTACGCGCGTCTGCAGGCGGCGTTGTCGGGCGCCTCTGCCGGAGAACTCAACGAACTGGCGGAGCGGGAACTCCGGAACGTCATGTTGGAGGTCAAGCGCCAACTTGATCTGGCCGATCAGCAGGCACGCACCGACCGAAAGCTGTCAGAACTCCGAGATCAACTGGGCCAGCAGCGACGAACGGCTGACGAGGCCATGGCCGAGTCGTTGCGGCAACGTCACCGACTCCAAGGGCAAGTTCGAAACGCCACTGTTGTCGCGATCGTCG
Source organism: Ilumatobacteraceae bacterium (assembly GCA_041742555.1). Lineage (GTDB taxonomy): Bacteria > Actinomycetota > Acidimicrobiia > Acidimicrobiales > Ilumatobacteraceae > Sva-07. Next base: position 634 of record JBGSII010000372.1, on the reverse strand, counting down.
GTGTCGCTCTGAGTGTCGGCGCGATGCTCCTAGCGATCCTGAGCTAAGAGCTGCCCCGTACAACAGGCGTACAACACGACGAGCACCAACGGGCTCCCACCAGCGCATACGACAGCGGTGCTCGAGGGCGTCGAAACGCCTCGTGATCAGGAAGAACGCGGATGAGCGCCGACCAGCGCCCACGGGCGTCGGTGCACTCATAACCCGAAGGTCGCAGGTTCAAATCCTGCCCCCGCCACCATCTATAACAGCAGGTCAGAGGCCCTTTCCGGGAAACCGGGGAGGGCCTTTCTGCTTCCCAAATCAGCCGATTTCTACAGTGATTTCTACAGTGATTTCTACAGTCCGGCGTGGGACAGCGTGTGGCCCAGGGGTACGGCGGGGTGTTCGATGACACGAACGGTCTGTCGTGGACGATGGTCGATTGAGACCCCGACTCGCACCGTCGCCAGGCTTTGGCGCTCGGTTTCGCACCGACGGTCGACCTTCGGGTTCCCCAGGCGTAGGGTTGCCCTCGCAGCGCCAGATCCCCGTCGGATGCCTCCGGATCAGGCCATGTCCGCTGCTTGGCGTCCCTTCCGAGTTCATCGAAGGGAATGCTGATGCGCGGAACGATCGCGAAGAAGGGCAAGCG
>JBGSII010000371.1:0-2932 GCA_041742555.1 Ilumatobacteraceae bacterium | reverse complement strand
GGCGGTCGGACGGCCCGACGGTCGCAGACCGGATGCTCGAGCTGTGGTCGACCGGCACGGCGATCTCCGGCGCGTCGGCGGGAGCGATGGTGTTGTGCGCACGGACGGCGAGACCCGACGGCGCCGCCGGTCTGGCGACCGGACTCGATCTCGTCCCCGGCATGGCGATCCCCCACTGGTCACCCGGGTCCGAGCGCCGATGGTCGCTTCCCGACACACTGTTGTGGGGACTCCCCGAGTGCGGTGGTGTCCTGATCGACGGCACCTCGATGATCGCCGTCGGTCAGGGAACCCCGTCGATCCGGGTCACAGGGTCGTGGACGGCGATCGACCGCCGCACACCCGAACCCCTTCCCCGCTGAAGGTGTCGACCGCGTCCGCGAGACCGACGCCGTTTCGTGCAGCCCGCACGAGGCAGGCGCGCTGTCGTCACGAGGCCGTCAGCACGACCTCGTCGAACACCGATCCGTCCTGGCCGACCGCGCGGAGCACGAGCCGGTCACCGGTCACCGCGATGTCCACGAAGTTGTGCCACGAGTACGCCACCTCGGTGAATTCGTCCTCGCCGGTGCGTCGAGTGCCCGAGGCACCGCCACTGACCACGTACGTGACGCCGTCGATCGGCACACTGCGTTGGTAGTCGTGGTCGTGACCGGACAGGACGAGCTGCACGCCGAACCGCTGCAGCAACGGGGCCAGTGTCTCGCGCACGTCGACGCTCGAACCCTGATAGCCCGCCGAGTACGGCGGATGATGGACGGCCACGATCCTCCACGTTGCATCCGTCGACGCCAGCGCCCCTTCGAGGAACTTCAACTGTTCGGGGTCGTCGATCTCGTTGGAGTCGATGCCGACGATCAGGACGTCGCCGTACTCCTGCGCCCAGTAACGGCCCGGCATGCCGAGCGCCGCCATCTGCTCGTCGCCCCGGCCCTTCATCACGTCGTGGTTGCCCAGGATCGCCATCAGGTCAGCGCCACCGGCGAGGACGTCGGCGAACGGTTCGAAGACCGTGTCGGGAAGCTTCGACGGATCACCCGACGGGTACACGTTGTCACCGAGGAAGAGCAACCCGTCGTACGGTTCCCGCTCGGCGATCCGCGCAGCGGCAGCGCCCGTCGCATCGATGCGAGCGCCGCCGTCGCCGCCGTCACCGACCACGGCGAGGTGGAATTCGGCGGGCGGATCGTGCAGTTCGTACGGCCACGTGGTCGACGGACCACCTTTGAGGTGGGTGAGGTAGGAGATGGTCTGACGTCGATACACGAGGAAGGTCGCCGTCGCAGCCACCATCGAGAGAAGGCCGACCGCCAAGAGCACGCGACGCCATGTCGTGCCGCGGCGCCGCGGCGCCGCCGGGCCGTCCGAATCGGACACGGTCTCCATACATTCAGCGTGCCACCGCACGGCCGGAGCCATCAGGGCCCATTGGCCCGAGACGCCGGCACACGCGGAGCGTAGGGTCACAGGCGTGGGCCTTCCGATGGTGGTCGCGCTCTCGGATTCCGAGACCCGTGATCCTTCGGTGTCCGGAGCGAAGGCGGCGAACCTCTCGCGCGCCGCGGCGGCGGGATTTCCGACACTGTCCGGATTCGTCATCACGACAACCGCCGTCGTTGCCGGCCTCGACGATCCCCGCGTGGCCGACGAGGTTCGCTCGGCGTTCGAGCGGCTGTGCGCCGGCTCGTCGACGGCGCTGGTGGTTCGATCGTCGTCCGTGATCGAGGACACGGGCGAATCGTCGATGGCTGGACGCTTCACGTCAGTGCTCGGCGTCGTCGGGTGGGAGGCGTTCCTCGAGGCGACCCATCGAGTGGTGGATTCGGCGGCGGCGGTCCGCGACGCCGAGGGCGCAGTCGGATCGATGGCGGTGCTCGTGCAGCGTCAGAGTGATGCCAGGTTCGGCGGTGTCATGTTCGGCGTCGATCCCGTCACCGGGAGCCGCGACCAGATCGTCGTCGAGGTCGTGCCGTCGGGCCCCGACGCGCTCGTGGGCGGGACGGCGCTCGCCGACCACTACGTGTTGTCCCGTCGAGGGGGGATCGCACACGTGACCCATGCCGGCCACATCCCTCCACTCGACAGGGACTGTCGGCGATCGCTCGCCAGGATGGCCCGACGAGCCGAACGAGTCTTCGGCTCGCCCCAGGACATCGAGTGGCTCGTCGACCCTGGTGGTCGCCTGTGGCTCCTCCAGAGCCGACCCGTCACAGCGATCGCGCCCGAAGACGGTCGGGGATCGGTGCTGCTCGGACCCGGGCCGTTGGCCGAGACGTTCCCAGCGCCGCTGCGACCGCTCGAGCAGGATCTGTGGATCCCACCGCTGCGCGAGGGGATCATTCGCGCCTTGCGCACCACCGGCGCCGTCTCGAATCATTCCCTCGAGCGGTCGCCCGTCGTGACGACGGTGGGTGGCCGGGTCGCAGTCGACCTGGATCTGATCGGTGCGGTGGAGTCGCGAACGACCTTGCGGCGACGGATCAATCCCGCAGCGATGGCCCGGCGGCTCGCGACGGCATGGCGCGTCGGCCGCTTGCGCATCGCGCTCCCGAGGTTGACGCAACAGGTCGTCGCCACCGTCGACCGGGATCTCGCGATGATCCCCCGACTCGACGAACTCGCAGACGGGGACCTGGTCGATCTGCTCGACCGGACCCAGCGAGAGCTGGCGACGGCCCACGCGTACGAGGTGTTGACAGGCATGTTGCTCAGCACGGAGGACGAGCTGTCAGGTGCGGCGATGGCGGTGCGCGCACTCCACGACGGTCGAGTCGCCGGATGGAGTGATGGCGACATCGTGCAGGGCTCGCCCGTCGTGCTCAGCTTGACACCTCCGCGACTCGGGGCTGCGCCGAGCCTGCCCGCAGCCTCTTCGGCGCCGCCCGGTCCCGTGACCACGATCGACCACCTGGGCCATCGCGAGGCCCTCCTC
>JBGSII010000370.1:0-3291 GCA_041742555.1 Ilumatobacteraceae bacterium | reverse complement strand
TGGAGGTCGGCGAGTGACGCCGGTGCTCTTCGTCGTTGCGGCGGGGCTCGGCGCGCTCGGGCGTCACCTCGTCGCCCAGTTCGCGTGCTCGTGGGTCTCGCTGCTGTGGGTCAACTCGATCGGCGCCGGACTTCTCGGCCTCGTCGCCGCCTCCGAACTCGGTGCCGACGTGCGAACGATCATCGGCGTCGGCTTCTGCGGCGCGCTGACGACGTTCTCGTCGTTCGCATTGGAGACGCGTGCCCTCGGAGGGAAATGGGGCAGCATCTACGCCGCTGTCACCGTGACGTCCGCGTGCGCGGCCGCATCGCTCGGCGCCTCGTTCGCGTGAACGATTGCAGCCGGGGCCAGACCCCTGCTGCAATCAGGCAGTTTCGAGGATGCGGACCGGGATCTCGCGAGGACCCCGGACCATGCCGACGCTCCACCTGGTGTCGCCCGCGAGTTCGAAACGCGGGAAGCGCTTGATGAATTCCTCGATGGCGACCTTCAGCTCCAAGCGGGCGAGGTTCGACCCGATGCAGCGGTGGATGCCGAGTCCGAACGCCGCGTGCCGGTTCTCCGCACGATCGATGACGAACGAGTCGGGATCCTCGAACTTCAGCGGATCGCGGTTGGCCGCCGGGAACGCGAGGAGCACCCAGTCGTCCTTCTTCATCGGGCAGCCGTGGAAGTCCAGGTCTTCCGTCACCAGCCGACCCATCGTGACGGGCGCGTACGCCCGCAGGAACTCCTCGAGCGCGAAGGTCATGACCTCGGGGTCGTCCAGCAGGCGCTGGTGATCCTCTGGATGCTGGGCGAGGTGCCACAGCGACGATCCGATCGCCGACCACGTCGTGTCGACACCGGCGACGAGCAGCAGGATGATCATGCCCTCGACGACTTCGTCGGCGAGCTTGTTGCCGTCGAGTTCGACGTTCATCAGGAAATTCGTGAGGTCGTCGCGAGGGTTCTCACGATGGTCCGCAATCTGCCCCTGGACGTAGGCGCCGAAGTCGTTCTCGCTCTGACGTGTCCCCGGCTCCTCGTTGATGCGCTCGAGGACCTCGTGGACCATTTCTCGGAACATCTGCTCGTCCTCTTGCGGGAAGCCGAGCATCCGACCGATCACGTTCACCGGGATGTGCTGCGCGTACTGGATCGCCGCGTCGACGACGGTCTCGCCGGGCGTGATCTCTCCCATCTCGTCCAGCAACCGCTCGCAGAGCAGCCGGATCTCGGACTCCCACGGCTCGATCATCTTCGGTGCGAATGCCGGCAGGAGCAGTCGACGCGCGATGGCGTGGAACGGAGGATCGCTGGTGATCGGTGGTGCGAGGCCGATCGGTGCGGGCAACGCCCGGTCACCGGGTCGTCCCACGCTCGGCACCACCGCCCGGCTCGAGAAATGGTCGGTGTCGTAGGCGATCTCGTGCACGGTGTCGTGCGTCAACGGCACCCACATGCCGCCGTATCGATCGGAGTGAGCGATTGGGCAGCCACCTTCGCGGACCGCCTTCCACACCTCGGGAGCGTTGGGGTTGTAGGTCGGGTCGGCGTGGTCGAAGTCGGTCGCGAAGTCGGTCACCGGGCCGTAGTCGGCGGCGTCGTACGGCACCCGCTGCCAGACGTCGGTGCCTTCGGGGCGGCTACCGATGATGAACTCCATGGTCTCGCCGTTGCGTTCCCAGGTGATGTGCTTGTTGCCGGTGGTCTCGTCGATCCGAACGGTCGGTTCGCTCGTCGGCGTGTCGAGGGTGTCGGTCATGTCAGCCGTTCTCCGTGATGGTGATCGCGTATTCGGGACAGTTGGAAGCTGCCAGACGGGCCTTGTCGTGCAGCTCGTCGGGGACGTCGCCCTCGACGAGCAACATGGCCTGGCCGTAGTCGTCGACATCGAACAATTCGGGCGCCAACGCGTAGCAACGGTTGTGGCCCTGGCACTTCTCAGCATCGAGGTGTACACGCATGATTCGAGACTGTAGAGGCCAGAGTGGGGCCGTGACCAGAGAACGGGCAACTTTTTCGAACAATGTTCCAATGCTGTTGTTGCCGCCGTCGGAAGGCAAGGCGGAAGGCGGCAATCGACGGCGGGCAGCCTGGACGCCCGACTCGGGTTCCTTCGGTTCAGCACTCGGCGACCTGCGCGCCGAGGTCGTCGAGGCGCTGGCCGTTGCCGGTGGCGGCGACGAGAAGCTGCTCGGCGTTCGCGGCGACCATCTGGTGCGAGCCCAGTCGGCCAACACCTCGCTCGTCGGCGCGGCGGTACTCCCCGCGTGGCAGCGCTACACCGGGGTCGTGTGGGACCACCTCGACCCGACCACGTTGCCCGCTGCCAACCACAAGCGGATCGTGGTCGTCTCCGGTCTGCTCGGTTTGGTGCGTGGCGACGATCCGGTGCCCGACTACCGCCTGAAGATGAGTGCCAACCTGGCGCCGCTCGGCAAGTTGTCGACCTGGTGGCGCGCCATGTTGTCGGCCGAACTCGCCAAGGTCGCGCGACGACGATTCGTCGTCGACCTGCTCCCCCAGGAACATCGCGCTGCGCTGGCACTCGCCGGCGTCGACGGCGTGTCGCTCACCCTCGTCGATCCGACCGGCAAGCCGGGTGGCCACTTCGCCAAAGCGGCCAAGGGCGAGCTCGCCCGCGCCATCCTCACCGACGGACTCGACGTGATCGACACGTGGCGCCACCCCCAGTTCGACCTGGTCATCGAGCCCCTCTGACCGCCCGTTCATGATGTGTCCGACACATCGTGGACGTCACGCGGACCGCGTGCGAGTCCCCAGCGTGGTGAGGAACACGACGACCGCGGCGGGGAGTGTGACGAGCGCCATCGCCTGGCCGACGTCGAGCGCGTCGGTGTCGGCCAGCCAGCCGACCACGAGCGGTGCGACCAGCGCGGCACCTCGCTGGCCGATCAGCATCGACGCGAACCCAGACCCCGGCGGTCCGGGTGAGCGTGCGGCGCGGTCGTAGAGCTGCGGGAACAAGACCGAGGTGCCGAGCCCGGCGATCAGGAAGCCGACGATCGACACCGCCACGTTCGGGACCAGCGCTGCGAGCACCGAGCCAGCTCCGGCGATCAGCGCGGAGAGCCGGAACAGGGTGTTCGGACCGACGCGCACCTGCAACCAGTCGCCGCCGAGGCGACCGGCGGTCATGCCGGAGGTGAATGCGAGGAACGCCATTCCTGCCAAGCTGGGGCGGGCTCCGAGGTCGTCGCCGAGGCGGAACGACGCCCAGTCGCCGTTGGTGATCTCGATCGTCATCGCCATGGCTCCGCCGACTGCGAGCAGCAACGAGGCCGA
>JBGSII010000369.1:0-11721 GCA_041742555.1 Ilumatobacteraceae bacterium | reverse complement strand
GAGGGACTCGAACCCCCGACATCTTCCTTGTAAGGGAAGCGCTCTAGCCAACTGAGCTATGCGCCCGGAGTGGTCCTGGACGGGACCGCGTTCCGGAGCGGAGCCTATCGGTTGCCGTCGTGGTGACCGTCGGCTGACACGGGCGGAGCATTCCGTCGTCAACTGCTCCGTGCCGTGCGGCGCTCTGGCATCATGCGATGGTGGGTGACAGCGTGCCGATCCCGTTGACCGTGATCGGGGGGTATCTCGGGTCGGGCAAGACCACACTCGTCAATCAACTTCTGCGGGCGCCGGGTGGCAGACGCCTCGGCGTGATCGTCAATGACTTCGGCTCACTCGAGATCGACGCCGCGCTGCTCGCTGACGCAGGCGGAGACGACGTCGTCTCGTTGCCGAACGGGTGCGTCTGCTGCACTGTGGGCGCGGGACTGCACGACGCGCTCCGCTCGCTGACGGAGCGGCCGGACCCACCCGATCACGTCGTCATCGAGGTGAGCGGTGTCGCCGATCCTTCGGTCGCGGCCGGCTGGGCAACCGTCCCCCCGTTCGAGCCTGCCGGGGTGATCGTGTTGGCAGACGCGACGTCTGTCGAGCAACGGTCCCTCGACCGCTATGTCGGCACCGAGGTGCGCCGTCAGCTGGTCGGAGCGGACCTGGTCGTGCTGACCAAACTCGACCTCTGCGCCAACGAGACGGCGGCGAGGGCGAAAGCATGGCTGGCGGACGTCGCCAGTGGGGTTCCGGTCGTCCAGGTCGTCGGTGGCCGGGTGCCCGCCGATGTGATCCTCGGACTCGGTCCGAGAGCGATCATCCATCCCGAGTCCGGGCCTTCGCATGATGATCGGTACGAGACCTGGTCGTGGACCGCCGCGACCGGCGTGCCGCGCTCCGCCCTCGACGCCTTCGTTGCCGGTCTCCCCGACGGAGTGTTGCGACTGAAGGGCAGAGTGCGGCTCTCCGACGGGTCGTCGATCGTGCTGCAGGTCGTCGGCCGGCGCGTCGAGATCACAGCAGCACGCGAGGCTCCCGAGCGATCGGAGATGGTCGCCGTCGCGGTCGCCGGCACCGAACTCCCGGACGTCCCCGAACCGTTCACGTCAGGCTGAGCGGGCGGCTTCGAATGGCCGGCCGCCGACCACGGTGCCCCAGACCCCGATGTCGCGGATCGCCATGGGGTCGACCGTGAGCGGGTTGTCCTCGAGCACCGTGAAGTCGGCCGCCTTGCCACACTCGATCGTGCCGAACTCGGCGTCGAGATGCAGCTGGTAGGCCGAGCCGAGTGTCACCGATCGCAGCGCCGACTCGGCCGAGATCCGCTCGTGTTCACCGAGAACCCGACCGGACGGCGTCACGCGATTGACGGCACACCACATCGTGTGCAGATGGCCGAGCGGCGTCACGTTCGCGTCGGAGTGCAGCGAGAACGAGACGCCCTCACGCTCCGCCGTGGCCGCGGCCTCCATTCGTCGTGCCCGCTCCGGACCGACGGTGATGTCATGGTGCTGGTCACCCCAGTACCAGAGGTGGTTGGCGAAGATGTTCGCGCACATGCCGAGTCTCGCCATCCGGCGGTACTGCGCAGCCGACGTCAGCTGACAGTGCTGGACCGTGTGACGGTGATCGAGCCACGGGTACTCGATGACGAGCTGCTCGACGGTGTCGATCCAGGCGTCGATCGTCAGGTCACCGTTGCAGTGGGCGTGGATGTTGATCTTGCGTTCGTGGAAGGGTCGACAGATCTCGACGAGCTGCTCGGGCGCCACCATCCACTGACCATGATCGGTGCCGGTGTAGTAGCCGGGCCACCCCATCTTGGCAGTGAATCCCTGGATCGATCCGTCGAGCACGAGCTTGAGCCCGGCCGTACGCAGTTTGTCGGAGTCACCCGCGGCCAACTGGAGCATCAGCTCGGCGGCGTCGTCCCAACTGGCGCTCCCGGGCGGTCGCGCATGGACATGACGTTGGAGAATGCGTGCCGGGAAGTCGTCACGGTCGACCACGTCGTGCCACAACGACTGGCCATCAGGTCGCGACAGCCCTGATGCAGCCAAGTCGCACAGCATGGTGATGCCCTGGTTCGCACAGATCTGGCCGAGCGCGTTGATCGCCTGCGGATCGTTCAACGCCCGCAGAATCGTGTGGAGGGCGGAGGAGGCCAACGCCATCGCCGGCATTTCCTGGAGTTCACCGTTCGGCTCGCCGGCGGCGTCACGGGCGACACCCGGAGTCGTCGCGTCTCGAGTGATCTCGTGACGTTCGAGCATCGCCGAGTTGACCGTGGCGAGATGGGCGCTGGCGTGGAACACGAAGATCGGGCGATCCGTCTCCACCCGGTCGAGATGCTGCCTGGTCAGACGTTCCTCCCCGGTGAAGTAGATCGGGTCGAACCCTCCGACGACGATCGGCTCCGACGAGCCGGGGGCCTCCGACGCGAGCTGGCGGAGGCGGTCGAGGAGTGCGTCGTAGGTGCGGAGACCCGGCGACACTCCCCCGTCGACGCGATGGCGGTCGAACCAACCCACGTACGGGATCAGCGAGAACGCTCCTTCGAGGGAGTGGGCGTGCGCTTCGATCATGCCGGGAACGATGACGTGGTCGGCGAAGCTCCGATCGATCTCGTGCGGTCCCCAGCCGACACACTCCTCCACGGATCCGGCAGCGAGGACTCGTCCTTCGCTCACTGCGACGGCCTCGACCGCCGGCTGAGCCGGGTCCATCGTGACGATGGTCCTCGCCGGATACACCGTGATGCTTCGCATCGCCGAACCGTATCCGTCCCACGACGAGCGACTACGAGACCGCCCGCTCCACCACGGCGCCGGTGGCAACGAGGAGGTCCTCGACCGCGAGGCGGCGGCCAGTGCCAGCCGCGTCGGGGTGGGTGATGAAGGTCGACATCGCCGCACCATACCCAAGCGGTCCGACACCGCTGACGGGTGAACGCGTGGAGCACACCCGGGTACCATCGGCTCGACCCCCGAAGGAGACCTGATCACGATGGAACTGGGCGCCGAGGAACGTCGACTGCGCGAATCCCGCACCGGAGCGCGGTGGCGCCGATGGGGCCCCTACCTCAGCGAACGCCAATGGGGAACCGTGCGCGAGGACTACAGCGACAGCGGCGATGCCTGGTCGTACTTCAGCCACGACGAGTCACGTTCACGCGCCTACCGCTGGGGCGAGGACGGTCTCGCCGGAATCTCCGACACGCACCAGCGGCTGTGCTTCGCCCTGGCGCTGTGGAACGAGAACGACCCGATCCTCAAGGAGCGGCTCTTCGGGCTCACCAACACCGAGGGCAACCACGGCGAGGACGTGAAGGAGTACTACTTCTACCTCGACAACCTCCCGACGCACTCCTACCAACGGTGGCTGTACAAGTACCCGCAGGCGGCATTCCCCTACGACGACCTGGTCGCCACCAACCGGGCGCGCAGTCGGTTGGAACCCGAGTACGAACTGATCGACACCGGCATCTTCGACGACGACCGCTACTTCGACGTCGAGGTCGAGTACGCGAAGGACGGCCCGAACGACATCCTGTGCCGCATCACGGTGCACAACCGCGGCGACTCCGACGCGCCGATCCACGTGCTCCCGACACTCTGGTTCCGCAACACCTGGTCGACGACGACGGGTGAGGAATCCGCCGTGACGCGGCCACAGCTGTCGTCGGTGGCCTCGGACCATCCCGTGGTTCGAGCGGACCATGCGGAACTCGGCCGGTACCACCTGCACACCGAGTCCGGCGCCACCTTGCTGTTCTGTGAGAACGAGACGAACCACGCGCGCTTCGGCGGCGCCGCCAACGCCACCTCGTTCGTGAAGGACGGCATCAACGACCACGTCGTGCACAGAGCCGAAGGAACGACGAACCCGGCAGGCACGGGAACCAAGGTCGCCGCGCACACGCGAGTCGTGGTCCCGGCAGGCGGCTCGCAGGTCGTCCGGGTCCGCCTGACCGACGCTCCGATCGAGGCCGTCACCGCACCGTTCGCCGATTTCGATGCCGTGGTCGACGCGCGACATGCCGACGCCGACGAGTTCTACGACTCGATCTGCCCAGACGGTCTGGACGACGAGAAGCGGTCGGTGATGCGCCAGGCCCTCGCCGGAATGCTCTGGTCGAAGCAGACCTACAACTTCGACGTCGACACCTGGCTACGCGAGCGCAAGTCGCACCCGCTGCGCTCCCCCGCTCGTCGCGGCACGCGCAACGAGGCGTGGTTCCACATGCAGAACGACGACGTCATCTCGATGCCCGACAAGTGGGAGTACCCGTGGTACGCGGCGTGGGACCTCGCGTTCCACACGATCCCGCTGATGATGGTCGACCCTGACTTCGCCAAGGGTCAACTCGATCTCATGCTGTCGCCGGCGTACCTGCACCCCAACGGCCAGATCCCCGCCTACGAATGGAATTTCAGCGACGTCAACCCACCGGTGCACGCGTTCGCGACGATCCTCGTGCACCATCTCGACCAGGAGACCAGTGGCGAGAACGACATCGACCTCGACTTCCTGCGCGAGTCGTTCCACAAGCTGTTGCTCAACTTCACGTGGTGGGTGAACCGCAAGGACCCGGCCGGCCGCAGCGTGTTCGAGGGTGGGTTCCTCGGCCTCGACAACATCGGCGTGTTCGACCGCAGCGCAACACTCCCCACCGGAGGCAGCCTCGAACAAGCCGACGGCACCGCATGGATGGCCCTCTACAGCCAGAACATGCTGGAGTTGGCGCTCGCCCTCGCCGAACGCGACCCCACCTACGAGGATTTCATCCTGAAGTTCCTCATGCGGTTCTTCTGGATCGCGGCGGCGATGGACCCCGTCGGTGACCACCCCGACGAGATGTGGGATGAGGAGGACGGTTTCTTCTACGACGTGCTGCGGCTGCCCGACGGGAGCGGCCAGCGACTGGAGGTCCGCTCGCTCGTGGGCCTGCTTCCCCTCTGCGCGACCACCGTGTTCGAGCCGGACGTGCTCGGGAAGTTCCCCTCGTTGCGGCCCGCGGTGGAAGATCACCTCCGCCGCAACGGCGACCTCATCGCCCGTATCGCCGATCCCCTCAAGCCGGGCAAGCACGGGCGCCACATCCTGTCGCTCGTCAACGAGGACAAGCTCCGGCGCATCCTCACGCGCATGCTCGACGAGGAACGCTTCCTCGGCCCCCATGGCATCCGATCGCTGTCCAGGTGGCACCTCGACCATCCCTACGAGTTCGACGTCGATGGCACGGCGTATCGCGTGCAGTACGAACCGGCGGAGTCGACGTCGGGGATGTTCGGCGGCAACTCCAACTGGCGCGGTCCGGTGTGGTTTCCGGTCAACGTGCTGATTGTCAGAGCGCTGCTGCAGCACTACCAGTACTACGGCGACGATTTCACCATCGAGTGCCCGACCGGGTCCGGCAACCAGGTGACACTGTTCGAGGTGGCCAAGGAGATCTCCGACCGCCTCGTCAGCACGTTCCTGCCCGACGAGAACGGACGACGCCCGGTATACGGCGGCGCCGAGAAGTTCCAGACCGACGAACACTGGCGTGACCTCGTGCTGTTCTACGAGTACTTCCACGGCGACAACGGCGCGGGGCTCGGCGCCTCGCACCAGACCGGCTGGACCGGTGTCGTCGCCCGTCTCATCCAACTCTTCGGCGAACTCGACGCCGAAGCCACACTGCGCATCGGCGGTCGCCCGCTGGCACGTCCGTACCGTCGTCTCGCGGATCATCCGATCGGCGACGCCACGACCGCTCGCCGGACGCGGGGCGCGACGTCGTGACCCTGACCGAGGCCCGGCTGCACGGGCCGTGGCCGGCCAACCCCGTCGTCCACGAGATCTTCACCTGGGTCTGGCTCGCCGATCTCTCCGCGTTCGCCGGCCGACCCGTCACCCTCGCCGAGGTACCCGACTCGGTGTGGGACGACGTCGCCCGACCCGGCATCGACGCCGTGTGGTTGATGGGCGTCTGGCAGCGCAGTCCCGAAGGTGCCCGCATCGCCGCGACCAATCAGGCGATGCGCGGTGACGCCGAGCGGGCACTCCCAGGCCTCGTCGACACCGACATCGTCGGGTCCGCCTACTGCATACGCGACTACACCGTCGACGCCCACCTCGGCGGCGACGAGGGACTCGCCGTCGCCCGGGCCCGTCTCGCCGAGCGGGGCGTGCGCCTCGTCCTCGACTTCGTGCCCAACCACGTCGCCCCCGACCACGCATGGACCCGCTCCCATCCCGAGTACTTCGTCCAGGGCACGAGCGACGACCTCGCCCGCGATCCGGTGTCCTTCATCGAGGTGGAGGAAACCGTGCTCGCCTGCGGCCGCGACCCGTACTTCCCTGCCTGGCCCGAGGTCATCCAGTTCGAGGCCTCGCGGGCCGATGTGCGCCGCGCCGCGACGGACATCGTGTCGAGTATCGCCGACCGCTGCGACGGCGTGCGCTGCGACATGGCCATGCTGGTGCTCGACGACGTGTTCGCCCGCACCTGGGGCGAGCGGGCCACCGGACCCGACGATGATCGCGGCTACTGGCGTCCCCTGATCGACACGGTGCGTGCGAGTCACCCCGACTTCGTGTTCTGGGCCGAGGCCTACTGGGATCTGGAACCGGTGCTGGTCGAGCAGGGCTTCGACGCGTGCTACGACAAACGCCTCTATGACCGCATCGTGCATCGCGAGCCCCCCGGCTCGATCCGCGCCCACTTCGGCGCCGATGCCAGCTACCAACACCACATGCTCCGCTTCGTCGAGAACCACGACGAGCCGCGAGCGGCATCGGTGCTCTCCGGTCCGGCCCACCGCGCAGCCCTTGCGAGCGTGATGACGCTGCCTGGTGTCGCACTGTTGCACGATGGCGAGGCCGACGGTCGCCAGCTGCGCACTCCGGTGACGCTCGGTCGTCGCTCGATCGAGACGACCGACCGCGAGCTCCGATCGTTCGTCGATCGCCTCCTCGCAGCGCTGTCAGGCGGCCTTCGTCGGGGAACGTGGCAGCTCGCGTCGGTCGAAGGTTGGCCCGACAATCGCAGTCACGAGCGCCTGATGGCGTGGACCTGGACGCAACCCGATGCGCGGTACCTCGTCGCCGTCAACCTGTCCGACGAGCGCGCGGACGGCATGGTTCGGCTTCCCTGGACAGATCTCGCCGGGACCTGCACGCTCGTCGATCTCCTCTCGGGGGCCGTGTTCGTGCGCGACGGCAACGACATCAGCTCCAGCGGCCTCTACGTCGCCCTCGACCCCGACGCCGTCCACCTCGTGCGCGTCGACGACGAGATCAGTGGCGGTTCATGAAGCCCGAGCTGCGTTGCGAGTCCGGGCACCGGTGCCGAACCAGCTGCCGAGATCGGCGAAGAACCCGAACACCACGATGATCCACCCGAAGCCATTGATCGGATCACCCCACGCATTCATCGTCGAGTACGCCACGGTGGTGAACGGGAGGAACAACCATCCTGCAAACCCGATCCAGAAACTGTCGAATGCTTGGTCGTTCCAATCCGTGAACAACTCGATGAGCACCAACGCGAAGCGCGGGAACATCGCACCGATCAACAACACGAAGCATCCGCACATCGACTGTGAACTGTAGGCCGGCCGGCTCCTATGCGGTGACGCTGTTGAGGCAGGTCTCGCCTGCGGCGACTGCCTCGACGTTGGTCAGCGTCGTCTCGGCGATGGCCGCGAGCGCTTCGTGGGTGAGAAAGGCCTGGTGCGCAGTGATCAGCACGTTGGGATACGTGAGCAGGCGAGCAAAGTTGTCGTCGTCGAGAATTTCGTCGCTTCGATCCTCGAAGAAGAGATCCCCCTCCTCCTCGTACACGTCGAGCGCGAGGGATCCGATGTGCCCGGACTTGAGACCGTCGAGCGCGGCGGCGGTGTCGATCAGTGCGCCGCGCCCTGTGTTGACCAGCATCGCGCCGCGCTTCATCTTCGCGATCGACGTCGCGTTGATCAGGTGATGGGTGTGTTCGTTGAGCGGGCAGTTCAGCGTGACGATGTCCCCCACTGCCAGGGCGTCGTCGAGGCCGACGTAGGTGACGCCCAACTCGACGAGGCCGGCGTTGACGACCGGGTCGAACGCGACCACCTCACAGCGCAGATGCCACAGCAGTCGAGCGACGATCGCACCGATCTGGCCGGTGCCGACCACCGCGGCCGTCTTTCCGGCCATGTCGAAGCCGACGAGTCCGTCGAGTGAGAAGTTCCGATCGCGCACCCGGTTGTGGGCGCGATGGATCTTGCGATTGAGCGTCAGCATCAACGCCAGGGTGTGCTCGGCGACCGCGTTCGGCGAGTACGACGGCACCCGCACGACCGTGAGCCCGAGTCGCCGCGCCGCCTCGACGTCGACGTTGTTGAAGCCGGCACACCGCAATGCGATGCAACGCGTCCCCGCAGCGGCGAGCACCTCGAGGACAGCCGCAGAAAGGTCGTCGTTGACGAACGCGCAGACGACGTCCGCCCCGGCTGCGTAGCCAGCAGTCCACCGGTTCAGTCGCGCCTCGTGATACTGGATGGCCACCCGGCGCTCATCCGGACCCGACAGGTTGGCCGAGTCGAAGGATCGTCGGTCATAGGGCTTGGCCGAGAACATCGCCATCGTCGTCATGGGTCGATCCTTGCCCGGCCGCACCCATCGCGCAACCGAGGCTGCGGCTCCGAACGTTGTTCATCGCGGCGAAACGCGGCTGGAACAATGGTTCCGTACGGTCCGGTGCATGGCATTCCACACCAGCATGAGCAGTGACCGCCCACCGATGAAGCCGACCCCGGTGAAGGCGACTCCGACGAAGCTCACCCCGCCTCGCCAGACGCCGATCAAGCCGTTGCGCACATGAGCTGAACCCTCCGAGGCGCTTCACCCGATGGTCGCGTGCGAGGATCACGCAACACTCGAAGGGAGCGCCAATGAGCACCAATGTCACCTCGCCGGAACGGGTCGGGATGAGCGGCGATCGACTGCAACGCATCGCGCCGGTGATGCAGTCCTACGTCGACGAGCGCGGCGTGGCGGGAATCATCACGATGGTTGCCCGCCGCGGCGAGATCGTCCACGCCGATCAGTTCGGATTCCAGGACAAGGAAGCGGGCATCCCGATGGCCGCCGACACCATCTTCCGGATCTACTCGATGACCAAGCCCGTGGTCTCGACGGCGCTGATGCTCCTGCACGAGGAGGGCTGCTTCCAGCTCGATCACCCGGTTGCGCAGTATCTCCCGGCATTCGGCGCGACGAAGGTGCTCGCCGACGACGGCTCCCTGGTCGACCAGGCGCGGCCGATGCAGATCCGCGACCTGCTGAGCCACACGAGCGGGCTCACCTACGACTTCATGGCCGACAACCCGGTCGCGCAGCTGTACCGGGACGCACGGATCATGAACGACGCGACCCGCCCGCTCGATGTGCTGATCGACGAGCTGGCAACGCTCCCCCTCGCCTTCCAGCCCGGGACGCGCTGGCACTACAGCGTGGGGATCGACGTCGCGGCTCGCTTGATCGAGGTGCTCTCGGGCCAGACGCTCGGTGACTTCCTCCGCCAGCGATTGTTCGATCCGTTGGGAATGGTCGACACCGGGTTCGGCGTGCCCGAGCACCAACTCCATCGGGTGTCGGCGATGTACGGGCTTCCCGACCTCATGGGCGAGAACTACTCCTTCGTCCAGTTGTTCGAAGCTGCTCTCAGTGGCTTCAACGAACGCATCGACGTGTCCGCCACCTACCCCACGAGCGCCCCCGAGGTGTTCCAGCGCGGCGGTGTCGGATTGTTCTCGACCGCCGCCGACTACATGAAGTTCGCTCAGATGCTCGCCAACGGCGGTCGCGTCGACCGCTCCGGGAGCGGCGAGCGACTGATCGGTCGCAAGACCCTGGAGCTGATGCACAGCAACCACGTGCCCTCCGAGCTCCTCCCCTACGAGCTGCTCGGGCTGCCCTCGCCCGGCATGGGTTTCGGCCTGGGCTCGCGGGTGATGCTCGATGTCGCACCCACGGCGGGGCCCGGCTCGGTCGGCGAGTACGGGTGGGCTGGTGCCGCGAAGACCTACTTCTGGGTCGACCCGTCCGAGGATCTCGTCGGGCTGTTCATGTCGCAGTACATGACCGGCTTGCTGCTCCCCGAGCGCGACCTGCGTTCGCTCGTCTATCAGGCGATCGACGACTGACCGACCGCCTCGGCGATGCGGTCGATCACGGCGTCGAGGATCCCCTCGGACGTCGCCACGTTGATGCGGGCGAACCCGGCACCGTTCGGGCCGAACAGCGGTCCACTCGACAGCGCGACACCGAAGCGGTCGAGCAACACCCGAGCGGGGTCGTCGCCGAGGCCGGTCTCGGTGAAATCCAGCCAGCAGAGATAGGTCGCCTGCGGTCCGTCGAGCCGGACCGACGCGACATCCGCAGCGAGCCGCCGTGCGAGCTGGTCGCGTCGAGCGGTGAGCGTGCGCCGTGCGGCCGCCAGCCAGTCGTCGCACTCGGTCCAGGCAGTGATGGTGCCGACCACGCCCAGTGAACCCGGCGCGCCCTGGAGGTGGCCGGGCATCGCTGCGAGTGTGTCGAGGAGTGGTGCGTGATCGATGTGGGCCACGGCGGTGCGGAGGCCTGCGAGGTTGAAGGTCTTGCTGGCCGAGCCGAGTGTGATCAGCCGGCCGCCGAAACGGTCGTCGGCGATCGCCAGCGGCCGGTGGGTCGCGCCCGGATGGACCAGGTCACCCCAGATCTCGTCGGTGATCACGAGCAGGTCGTGACGTTGCGCCACCTCGGCGACCGCTGCCACTTCCTGGTCGTCGAACACTCGGCCGGTCGGATTGTGCGGGTTGCAGAACAGGATCACCCGAGTGGTGTCGTCGATCGCCGCGGCAAGCCGGTCGGGGTCGATCCGCCAGCCGTCGCGATCGAGCGGCACGTCGACACGTCGACGCCCGCTGTCGGCGATCGCGGCGAGGAAGGGGTAGTAGATCGGCGTGAACACGACCACGCCGTCGCCGGGCCCCGTCGTGTTCCACAACGCGACTTCGAGGGCGTGCAGCGCGCTCGTGAACGGTCGGATCCGCCCGACGTCCGGTCGCCACCCGTGATGTCGATCCTGCCAGTTCGAGTAGTGCTCGGCGAGATCGCCGGCGAAGGGGCCGTAGCCGAGGTCGCCCCGCTCGAGATGACCCCGCAGCGCCTCGAGCACCGGCGCGGGCGGGTCGAAGTCCATGTCGGCCACCCATGCCGGCACGACGTCGGGCCCGTGCTTGGTCCACTTGATGCCAACCCTCGAACGACACCGGGCTTCGTCCACCTCGAGCAGGCCGTCAGCGTCGATCACGCCCGTCACGGTAGTGACCGACGATTCGCCTGAAGAACTGGACGAACATTTGTATGTCTATGGTTGCATTATAAGAACTGATGTACTACCATGGTGTCATGTCGAAGGGGATCGACGAGCTGGCCGCAGTGATCGATTCGCTCCTCGACGTCGACCCGGCCGAGCTCACCGACGACGAACTCCACGAGCTGGTGACCATGCTCCAGCGGCAACGCCACCGGCTCGCTGCCGTCGCCGCCACGGCGATCGCCGCGTGGGATGGGCGGATGGTGTGGGCCGACAACGGCGCCAGGTCGGCGGCGACTCGCCTCGCCAACGACACCTCGACATCGACGTCGTCGACCGGCACCGAGATCCGACGCGCTCGACAGCTCCGCTCGATGCCGGCCACAGCGGCGGCGCTGGCCGCA
>JBGSII010000368.1:0-6073 GCA_041742555.1 Ilumatobacteraceae bacterium | reverse complement strand
TGTCACCGTCCCGTACCTGCCGGGGTTCCTGGCTCCGGTCGCGGCGATCTTCGGCCGCATCGGCTTCCAGTTGGCGCTGCGCAGCCTTGCGCGAGTGCTCGCCCGGCGCTGACCCTCGGGGCAACGCCGGGCGAGCGGTGCTCAGCCAGCGGTCCGGGAGATCGGGATCTTCTTCACTCCGTTCGACTTCTCGTCGACCGGGATCCGAACCTCGAGGATGCCGTCGGTGTACGTGGCCTTCACGTCCTCCTCACCGGCACCTGCGGGCAGGCGTACCGAACGCGAGAACGAGCCGTAACGGAACTCGGACCGGAAGCCCTTCTTGTCCTCGGTCTTGGTCTCGGAACGGCGCTCGGCGCTGAGGTGGAGCATCCCGTCGGCAACGGTGATCTCGACGTCCTTGTCGGGATCGATGCCGGGCATCTCCGCACGCACGACCAGCATGTCGCCGTCGCGGAACTCCTCGACCTTCATGTCGCTGTCGTCGAACAGCTCCTTCCACGCAGCCGGCACGTCGAACATGCGGGTTCCGAACAGGTCGGGCCAATCGACTTCGCTGCGATTTCGATGGATCAATGACATCACGAACCTCCTTGCTCTCGTCGGGGTGGATTGTCGTCCGGAGCCGCGTAGCGCGGTCTCCGATTCCACGGTCGCGAATCGCGCCCGGCTCACGTAGAGGCCAACGTCATCGCGGCCCGACGCCTGACCGCGGCAGCGTGCCGGGTACCCCGTCGTGAACTGGCAAGATGCCGCCATGAGCGAATCCGTGACCCGACTCGAAGTCGACCGAGCCATCGCCGCGGAGCCAGCGGCGATCTTCGACATCCTGCGCAGCCCTGCTGGCCATGTCGCCATCGACGCCTCCGGCATGCTGATGTCGGCCGACGGCGAACCGGCGAGCGCAGTGGGCGATCGGTTCGTGGTCCACATGGACCGTGACTCGTTGCGTGATTTCGACATGGGTGAGTACGACGTGACCGTCGTGATCGAGACCTACGAACCCGACGTCGAGATCGCGTGGAGCATCGAT
This sequence comes from Ilumatobacteraceae bacterium, assembly GCA_041742555.1. Lineage (GTDB taxonomy): Bacteria > Actinomycetota > Acidimicrobiia > Acidimicrobiales > Ilumatobacteraceae > Sva-07. Next base: position 5,040 of record JBGSII010000368.1, on the reverse strand, counting down.
GGGACGTTCCAACCACCCCTCGGCCATGTCTACGGGTACCGGCTCGAACCGATCGACGGTGGCACGCTGGTCACGTCGTACTACGACTGGTCGAATCTGCACGAGCAGTACGCCGCCCTCGCCGAACGCTTCCCGATCATCTCCGAGGCGAGCCTCAGGGCCACACTCGGGATCCTCGCCCGCACGGCTGCACCCGGCCGCTCGCGACCCGGCGCGTGACGTCGATCGATCTACGCTCGGCCGACCCGCGGGTGCGGCTGGCGGGAATCGCCGAGCTGTCTCCGAAGGAGCGCGGAGCGCTCACCGAACGGCTGCCCGCGTGGGCGCGAGCCCAGGCCCTCGATCCGGCGATCGGATTCGTGTCGTCGATGCCGTCGGGCGGGCGACTCGAGTTCGTGACCGACTCGACGGCGATCGAACTGGAAGCCGTGTTCACCCGGCTGGAGTACGGCGGCGTCACCCCGCACACCGCGGCGGTGGATCTCGTCGTCGACGGCGACCTCGTGGCCACCACCGCGTTGGTGTCGACCGATGTGATTCGATTCGCCGACCGGACGTCGCTGCGTTTCGAGATGGTGCACACCGATCCGAGCGTGATCCGATTCGATGGTCTCGCCCGTGGTTCGAAACATGTCGAACTGTGGCTCGCGCACAACGCGACGGCGATGCTGCGCGAACTCCGCATCGACGACGACGCGACGATCGAGGCGCCTCCGCCCTCGGGTCGTCGGCGATGGGTGCACTACGGCAGCTCGATCAGCCACTGCATGGAGGTCGATCACCCGACCGGGACGTGGCCGGCGGTGGCGGCGCGGGCGGGCGGCGTCGACCTCTTCAGCCTGGGCCTGGCCGGGCAGTGCCAGTTGGACCAGTTCGCGGCCCGCACGATCCGCGACCTCCCCGCCGATCTGATCAGCCTCAAGCTTGGGATCAACGTGGTCAATGCCGACTCGATGCGCGAACGGGCCTTCGTGCCCGCCGTCCACGGGCTGCTCGACACGATCCGTGACGGCCATCCCGAGGCGCCGATCGTGGTGATCAGCCCGATCATCTGCCCCGAGGCCGAGGACCATCCCGGCCCGACGCTGCCCAACCTTGCGGGGTACTTCGATGTCGTCGATCGCCCTCTCGACCTGGCTGTCGGTGCGCTGTCACTCGTGCGGATTCGCGAGCTCCTGGAGTTGTTGGTGACACAGCGGCGTGCCGCCGGCGACGCGAATCTGCACCACTTGCACGGCCATCGGTTGTTCGGCGCCGACGACGTGGGCGACCTCCCCGACGGGCTCCACCCGAACGGCGCCGGCTACCGCCGGATGGGCGAGCGCTTCGCCGAGTTCGCCTTCTCGGCGGCCGGCCCCTTCGCCTGACGGTCCGGGCGGGGACGGGGCCGGGGAGGACCGCTACGGTCATCGTCATGAAGATCTCCACCACGATTGGTTTCAACGGCGACCCGAAAAAGCTGGCGCAGCAGGCGCGTGACCTCGAGTCGGCGGGCGTCGATCTGATCTGGGGAGCCGAGATCTACGGCTACGACCTGATCTCGACGCTGGGGTACCTGGCTGGTCAGACCTCGACCGTGCAGCTGATGACCGGGATCATCCCGCTCTACTCGCGCAGCCCGGCGCTGATCGCCCAGACCGCAGCGACGCTCGATGCGCTCTCCGACGGACGATTCGTGCTGGGTCTCGGCACGTCGGGGCCGCAGGTGATCGAGGGGTGGCACGGGGTGCCGTTCGAGAAGCCGATCGCCCGCACCCGCGACACCATCGAGATCTGCCGCAAGGTGTGGAGTGGCGACAAGGTCGAACACGACGGCGAGACGTACCAACTCCCGCTCGCGGAGGGCGGCACCGGGCTCGGCAAGCCGATCAAGTTCATGAACCGCCCGCCGGCCAAGGACATCCCCATCGCGCTGGCAACGATCGGCCCGAAGAACGTGGAGCTCACCGCAGAGATCGCCGACATCTGGCAGACGATCCACTTCGTGCCCGACCGCTTCCAGCAGGTCTGGGGCGACGCGCTGGCGGCCGGCACGGCGAAGCGCGATCCGAACAAGGCGCCATTGGAGATCATCGCCGGCGGCACCGTGGCGCTCGGTTCGGGTTCGCACGTCGACGAGGCGCGCGAGGCGGCGCGGGGGCTGATCGGGTTCTACGTCGGTGGTATGGGCGCGAAGTCGAAGAACTTCTACAACGATCTGTTCGTGCGGTACGGCTGGGAGAAGGAAGCCGCCGAGATCCAGGACCTGTTCCTGTCGGGCAAGCGGGCCGAGGCGATCGCCGCGGTGCCCGACGAGTACATCGACCTGTCCGCACTGATCGGTGACGAAGGACATGTGCGTGAACGCATCCAGGTCTTCAAGGACGTCGGCGTCACGTACCTCAACGTCACCCCCCACGGCCCGGACCCGCTGGAGACGATCGAGAAGATCAAGTCCTGGGCCGACTGAACTGTCACACCGTGCCGGGTCAAACGTGACACTTCTCGCCGCCAGCTCTGCTGAGCTGGCCGCGCGTCAGCCCGTGGTGACCGGGAGCGCAGTGGCAGCTGCGGCGGATTCGAGCGATCCGAGATCGGTGACCTCGGTGAATCCGTTCTGTGCCATGACGTCGGCGGCGATGGCCGAACGGCGACCGCTGCGGCAATAGACCGAGTACTCGGCGGCCGGATCGAGGTCTGCGAGCCCGGCCTCGAACTCGCCGCTCTCCACATCGAGGTTGATCGCGCCCTCGAGGTGGCCCTGCGCGAACTCCTCGGGTGTGCGCACGTCGATGATGATCACGTCGGCGTCGGTGGGTTCGGTCGCCCCCGCATCGCTTGCGGCTGCCGCCGTGCTGACCGCTTCGGCAGCGGCGGTGCCTCCTTCGTCGGAGCCGCAGCCTGCAGCGACGAGCGGGAACGTGGCGAGGAGGCAGAGTGTGAGGAGTGCTGGGCGACGCATGACCCCAATATACCCCCGTGGGTACAGTGACGAACACCGCCGGTCGTGGTAGGCGACGTGATCTGCCGATGGCGTGCCTGTGTCGAACCGATGAACTTCGACGCTGTTCTTGTCACGGCGTCGTCCCACCTGCTTGACTCAGCGAATGAGCAACACTGAAGACACCGGCGAGATCGACGTGACCGTGGAGACCGAAGTCATCGACGTCGATGGCGACGGAGTCGCCGACATGGTGATCGAGACCACGACGACGACGATCGACGTCGATGGTGACGGTGTTGCCGACATCGTGTCCGAGACGACGACCACGGCGTACGACGTCGACGGCGACGGCGTCGCTGACGCTGTCGAGCAGACCACCATCACCGCCGTCGACCTCGATGGTGATGGTGTGGCCGACGTCGTCGAAGTGACCACGACCAGCGCGACCGACGTCGACGGTGACGGCCAGTTCGACGTGATCGAGTCGACCACGATCACCGGCGTCGACGAGGACGGTGACGGCGAGTTCTCCGAGGACGAGATCGCCGTCGAAGAGGTCACCGCCGTCCGTGAGGATCTCGCCGAGAATCTCGGCGACTGACCCCGGCCTCAGAGGGCGACCGGTGGCTCGGTCACGCTGAGGCGGTTCCAGACGTCGGCATCTGGCATTCCCATGATCGCGGTGCGCACCGCGGGCGGGTAGTGCATGTGCGGCAGAGATTCGTCGTGCTCGGGTTGAGCGACCGGTGCGTCCGGTCGAACGAAACCGGCCGGATGCGTGAGGCGAGCGAGTTCCTCGTCGGTGATGCCGCACAGTCCCTGCACCTCGGGATCGACCCACTGCCGCTCGTCGATGTCGCTGCCCGTGCAGACCTCGAGGCTGAGGTGCTCCGGGCCGGCGAAGTAGATCGACTGGATCATGCCGTGGTCGATCGGTCCGAGGACCTGGATGCCGTGGCTGCGGATGCGATCGCGCATCGTGAGGACGTCGTCGATCGACGCGACGTTCAGCGCGAGGTGCTGCATCGTGCCAGCCGTGACCGGATCGCCGGCGTTACCCGAGTGTGTGACGCCCCACTGGGGTTCGGTCGGATTCCCGGGTGCCTGCACAAAGGCGATGTAGCTGTCGCCCGACAGCTCGACGAAGCCGTGGAACGTGTTCGCCACGCCGTGCATCCAGTACAGCGCTCTGGTCGGGCAGCCGAGCACGTCGGCGAAAAAGGTGAGCTGTGCCTTCATGTCGGCGGTCGACAGCGCCAGGTGGTTGACGCCGTTCGGGTGCAGTTCGGGTGAGGGTGCCGTGCCCGTCGCCCGGTACAGGCTGAGGTGAGGCGCCGGCTGCTCGGTGATGCTCATCGTGCAAGTTCAGCACAGCGTCACATCGGCCTCGGCACCGCGCGACGTGGAAGGATGCGGAGCATGGCTGACCAGAAGATGACCGAGTCCGAACGCCAGGAGTTTCTGGCCGCCCTGCACGTGGGTGTGCTGGGGATCGAGCGCCCGGACGGCCCACCGCTGGTGGTGCCGGTGTGGTACTCGTACGAGCCGGGTGGCGACGTCGAGGTGCTGACCAGCGCGTCGTCGCTCAAGGGCCGCCTCGCCGCCGCCGCCGGCAGAGCGTCGTTGTGCGCACAGCAGGAGGAGTTGCCGTACAAGTACGTCAGCGTCGAGGGCGCCATCGAGGTCGTCGCGCTCGACGCCGACGCATCCCGGTCGGCGATCGAACCGATGGCGATCCGGTACCTCGGCGAGGAGCTCGGCCGGGGCTATGCGTCCTCGAGCGTCGGACCCGACGACATCCTGCTGCGCCTGCGCCCGGAGCGCTGGTTCTCCGTGGACTACGCCAAACCCTCGACCTGACCCACCCAATCGGCCCGCGCTCACGTTTGTGGTCAGATTCGGATGACCCGGGTCAGCCGGAGTTGCACGCAAACGGGGGGTTCAGGTGCGGGCGTGGAGGGGCCAGGGGGCAGCCTGCTCGAAGATGCGCGCCAGGCGGAGGCACTGGTCCTCGCGGTGGCGGGCGGTCGTGATCATCAGGCCGACCGGGAGGCCCTCGGCGGTGAGCCCGGCGGGCACGGTGATCGCGGGCAGGTTGGCGACGTTGGCGAACATCG